>JAZOSS010000009.1:0-11985 GCA_045657205.1 Eubacteriales bacterium | reverse complement strand
TACGTAGTATCGCCCAATGAATCCTTTCCCGTTTCACGGTCTTTATCTTTTTTGTCGTCGTCATCGTCATCGTCATCGTCTTTTTCTTCGACTCTTTTGTCATCGTCATCCGAGCAGGAGGTTATAAAAACTGCCGAAGTTGACAAAACGAGTGCGAGTGCTATTGCGCCTATTTTTTTGATGCTGTCCTTTTTCATAGATATTTCTCCTTAAAATAGTAAATCTGTGCTTACATAATAGCATCATTATTCTATTACTGTATATAAAAAATGTAAACAATCGTGATATTTTTTGAAAAAACGCAATTTTTTGTTAATACGCAGGGCAAAACTTTCGCCGTTTTCATCAATTTTCTTCCTATCAATTTACCCCTGTAATCAAATAAAAAACGGATACCCGAGTGCGGATATCCGTTTGCATTTTAAAGTATTTCTTTATAAAGTCTTAACACGTTTTTGTAGAAGACTTTTTCAACAAGGTCGTCGCTGAAGCCTTGTTTTTTCATTTCATCGACGAAGCCGGGCATAAACGATGCGTTTGCCATTTCAAGATTAAGACTTGATATTCCGTCGTAGTCCGAGCCGAAGCCGACGCAATCCTCACCGCCTGCATTGATAAGCTGCTTTATGTGCTTTACGGAGACCTCGTACGTTGCGCCGTAATCCTCGGGGCCTTTGTACGATTTCATAAATTCACAGCAGAAGTTTACCCCTGCAACACAGCCTTTTTCGCCCATTTTACGTATCATATCGTCAGTGATATTACGTACGTGGTCAAATACCGAGCGGCTGTTTGTGTGGCTGTCCACGAAAGGACGCTTTGCGTGATTTAAAATATCGTAAAAGCCTTTATCGGATATGTGTGCCGTGTCGATTATCATACCGAGGCGTTCCATTTCCTCGATAAACTCGAAGCCTTTTTCCGTAAGACCTTTTTCAGTTTGCGGAAGACCGCCTGCGTTTATGCCGTTATGAGTCGTAAGGGAGTTATCGAAGTTCCAGCAGAAGTTCATCATACGGACACCTCTGTTATAAAAGTGGGAAAGATTTTCCACTTTTCCTTCGCACGCCTGACCTTCCTCGACTGTGAGCAGGGCTGATATCAGCCCTGCTTTTTCGTTTTTCTCGATGTCCTCAAATTTATAAACGGGAGCTATAAACTCTTTATTCGCTTCAAGCTGTTCGTAATAAACGTCTATAAGCTCGTTTGTATATTTGAAAGGCTCTTTTCTTGAAGAGATATTGACGAATGCCGCAAAATTCTGTACGAGGCAATCGCCTTTTTTAAGTTTTTGGATATCGATATGCAGATTATTTTCGTAAAGTGTCGTAGTGTGTCCGTTTTCCTTTGCGTAAAATATCTCTGCTATCGTATCGCAGTGCATATCTATATATTTCATAATTACATCAAAGACCTGTAAAGTGTTCTTATTGTTGCTGTATCTGTTATTTCTTTGTCAGCGATAACGATAAGTCCGTTTTCGGCAACTGTCAGAACCTTGCCCTGTGCGGCAACGGCATCTGCCGTTACGGAAACGTACATCTCGCCGCAGTACGTGCCTGCGTTTGCAAATGCACCTGCTGCGTATCCGAGCGTGCCTTCAACGAACGCCTTGGGAAGATATACCGTACCCTGCTGACCGAGTGCTGTGATCTTCGTATTTTCGGCGTTTATCATAACCTGTGCGCCATTTACGTATGCGTTATAGGAGTTAGCCTTGAAGACTACCATAGAGGATTCGAGGCAGGAAGGAGCTGCAACAGTTTCGTTTGCAGTCGTGTATCTGTAGTTATATCTGCCGTTGGGAGCTGCGTCGCCGAGGTCGAGGAACTGCATTATTTCCTTACCGTCAGCTACGGAGTTATCTGCCCACTTGAAGTCGAACGTGTCGCCGACCTTTATCGTGCTCTTTGCAACCTTTATAACTATCATATTGCCCGATACCGTAAATTCAGCATCGCCTGCATTTGAAAGGCTCCACTCTGCGTTCTTTTCAGTTGTTGCAAGAGCTTCAACGGATGCTTTGTTACCGTTCTGGCTGCGGTTTATTACGTAGTCGTAACCGTACCAGCCTGTGGAAGCGTTGCAGTCGGCATCAACGAAGAGGTTCATCCAGTTCGTACCTTCTGCCGCTGTTATATCGTTTGCACATTCTGCCATAAAGTATACGTTATCGCCCGATACGGATACTTTAGCCGTAACGAAGTCGTTTCTGCCCGACTTGTTTACGTAGTTATCAAAAGTAAGAATGGATGACTTGAAGTCGCGGTGCGTTACGTCACCTTCGTAATCACGGAATTCGGGACCGACGGTGTACCACTGATAAGCACCTGCGGACATATCTATATCCTTCTGACCGAATGCACCGGCAAGAGCTCTGGTACCTTTGTAATCTCTTACGTTTAACGCTGTCTGATAGTAGTAATTATCCTTGAAAAGTCCGCTGACAGGCTCGACGTCGCGTGAATATTCGGGGCTGAAGCAGTCAATGTAGCTGTACTTCTTAATACTGTCGTTGGAATCTACTCTGTAAGTACCTGCGATAAGCTGACCGTCGTTTTTAAGTTGGTCTGTGGAGTGACGTCCTGCGGACCATTCGTTCCAGCCGATAAGCATAAGAACGCCGGGATCTGTTTCAAGCGCACGGTCGAACTGTTCCTGATACGCTATACCCTTACCGGAAGTACCGTCTGTTGTGAGCGAGAAAGAAAATTCGGATACTCTGGGCTGTCTGCCGCCGGAATAGCTTCTGCCGGCTTCGGAGTTTGCCCAATAACCCGACATAACTACCATCTGTTCAAGCTTGCCGCTGTTGGAATAACCGGGTTCCTGCGGATACGGATCCGCCCAGGGCCAGCATCCCTTACCGTCGGTATCAGTGTACCACGGCTGGCTTGTGTATGCCCAGCTGTCACGGAAAGTGAATTTTTCTTTTATTTCGCCAGACATTGTTGCAACTGTTGCATCATCGGCAAATACGAGGGGTTTGCCTTCCCACATAAACCAAATATCGCGGTATCTTTCGTTTGAATATATATTTACATATATTTCCGAAAGTGCGCGCGTTACGTTATCGGATATCGTTCCGCAGTGGAACATTACCTTGGGAGTGTCGTAGCCTTCTTCTCTCATTTCGGAATAGACCTTAAAGAGAGTTTCGTAAGTGTTACGGAACGTAATGCCGTTCGTTATATCGAGGAATATGAAGTCAACGCCTGCATCCTTGAGCATATAAGCGTGCTTTCTTATTATCCATTCGTCGGAAGAATCGTAGTAACCGAAATAAGGCTGTGCCCAGTAGTGCGAGCCTGCTTCGGCAATAAGCATTTCAAGACGCTTTACGCCGTTTGCGCCGTTGTCGTCACCGTAGTACGTTGCGCTGTGGTCGTAAAGATTGCTCATATTCGAGGAGCAAAGGAAGTAGAACATACCGACCTGCTTTGCACCTATACCGTCTTTCGTGTTCTGTCCGATGAATCTGCCTTCGTCGTCAGTTGCTACCCACGTGTCGGCAAATACGTCCTTGGAAAAGAGCATATCGGTGTAGTTCGATTTCTTGAAAACGGACTCCGTACCCTTTATAACAACATTTTCTGCAACAATGCTCTTCGGGGCGTGGTGCACCCAAAATTTAACGTAACCGTTTTTCGGAAGCTCAGCACTGAGTCTGTTACTGATAAGGCAGTTATCCGTTCCCGGTTCAAACGCTCTTACCATCTGACCTTCTATTTTCACTTCAAGTATATGTACTTCCTTGCCGTCTGTTCCCGTAGCGTAGAAATTGATTATGTTCGTCGCAGGATCGTCAACGATGCGGACGTGTGCGTCCGTAAAATCAACGGGAGAGTCGGTAAATACAGTACCCGGCCACTTATCTCTGCGCATACCGAGCTTATTTCCCGAAAGCGTAAACCAGATACCGTTATTTACAGTGGGGTCCTTTGCGGGGTCCGTAAGACGTACGCCTATATGAAGGGTATTGTACGAGCCTTTACCATCTTGTTCACCGGGAGCAGAAATGTCAGCATCGACAGTTACCGTAGCACCGTCGGCAAACTGCTTGTTGAGCTGAAGAGAGGAAACCACCTTTTTGGCAAACGTGACTTTGTTCGCCTTTCTGTCGGGGTTTAATTCAGCCGCACCGAACGTACCGTTGCTGATCGAATTCATACTTAGTTCAAAAGAAACCTCAGACGTTTCATAAACCTCGCCTGCAGGGACTTTCGTCAAAGAAAGCGGATCCGCATAAGCTGTAGGAGGTGTTGTCGAGTCGCCCGTATCAGTGCTTTCGCCTTTACACGCAACGGATGATGCGGTGATAAGCAATGCTGCCATCAAAGATACAGAACGCAGTAATGTTTTTTTCATTATTTACTCCTTTTCTTAAAAGAACGGGTTTTACCCATACGGTAAAGCCAAAAAATGTCCTTGTATAGTCCTAACATTATATATTAATAAAAGGCAAAAGTAAAGAGATTTTCACTATATTTTAAAAAAATTTAAATACTCTTTAAAATCAGATGCGTATTTTTATTGTGTATTTTGACATTTATCAGCTTCAAAGCCGATATTTTTTTGTATAAAATCATTACACACGCCGAATATAAAATGTATTTTAAAAAATACGGGTCGTCGTGGGCGCCGACCCCTACCGCTATTATCTCTTATCTATCATCTATTATCTATTATCTTAATTTTTGCCTCTGCCCTACATTTCTCATTCATCAATTTTTTTCGAAATGGCGGGAGCAAGCGCCCGTCCGCGCCCCCACCCGCATTCAGTTTGCGAAGCAAACTGACGCAGTTGACTTTGTCAACTGCAAAGGGCTTGCATATTTCCTTCGGAAATATATAAAACCACAGGAAAATGCGTGATGTTCGCTCCGCAAATGACACCTCATCCACCGCTATCAATGTTTGTAAAACAAACATGAAATGCTGTTCTGCCGAACAGCATTAAGAACACTGAAAGTCCTTATGACTCCTCATTAAAAAATCGGGGAGAACTCTGTGAGTTCTTCCCCGACAAGCTTTTGTCTTATTTCTTGAATTTTCCGAGAAGGCTTGAAATTCCGTCTTTTACCTTTTCGATGTTTTCTTCAGTTGCTACGTCTTCGATGGTGTCCTTGATCTGTTCCTTCGTTTTGTCGTCGATCTTATCACCGAGCTTTTCGTCAAGCTTGTCGATGATCTTTCCGCTCTGTTCCTTGATCTCATTGCAGATATCAGCCATTTTCATTTCTCCTTTAAATCATATATTTACCCTGCGGGTATTTTTAAATATAATCGCCTTTTATTATCTTTTCCGTATCGTTTTTGTCAACTGTCACGGAATTTTCGTTTTGTTTTACAACTTCGTCGGCTTTTTCCTCTCCGACAGACTTGATATAGTCACCGACCGTTACCTGCGAAAGAATGATGCTTCTTATATCGCTTTCACCGACGCCCTTGCCGTAGGTGCGGTTTATGTATCTGCCGAACGAGTCGCCTGCGGAAAAATCATCCCGCATTTTGTTGAATTCGGCAAGACATCTTTCGTCAGTCGATGATACGTCAACTCCAGATGCTTTTGCTTCCTTATAAAGTATCATAAGCTCGCCCGCGGACTTTGTTGCCTTTTCCATAAAGAAATCGGCGTACGTCACCCCGTCCTTTACATTCTGCTCGTCGAGCTTCTTTTCGGGATCGTAATTTTTAACGATATCGTCAGAGGAGTTTGCAGGATCGCTTAAAAAATCCTTTGCGGACTTGATATAAAGATATCGGAGCTGTAATTCGGAAATATAGTAGTCGCCGTATTCGAGTGCCTTATTTTTTCTTTCATTCATACCGCTTGAAGATACGATATCCGTGAAGATAAGCGCAAACGTGATACATATTATCACGGCGTTAAGCAAAACGAGCTTCCACATTTTTAATTTTCCGAGATTCAGCTTGTTTTCGTTTCCGTCAAGCAGACGCTTGATATTAGATCTGTGCATTACCGTTACAAGTATTGCCACGAGTATCGACACGACGACACCGAAAATATTCGGTTCTGCAAATTTGCTCAGCACGATCGGGTACAAAAGCGCACACATAACCGAGCCGAGTGAAATATATTTCGTACAGCTTACGATAAGTATAAACAGAGTAAACAGCACTAAAAACGTCTGCCAGTTCATCACAAGCACCATTGACGCAAGCGTAAGTACGCCTTTTCCGCCCTTGAAGCCGTAATATATCGGAAAAACGTGGCCGATTATGCAGAAAAATCCCGCAACGTAGCCGCCGCTTTCGCCAAGCAGAAGACGTCCGATACAGCAGGCGATGAGCGCCTTTGCAACGTCGCCGAGCAACGTCATAAGTGCCGCACCTTTACCGTAGGTGCGGAGCATATTCGTCATACCCGCATTTTTGCTTCCGTAATGCCTTATATCCTGTCTGTATCTTACTTTTGAAATAATGATAGCGGAGTTTACCGAGCCGAGAAAATATCCGACAGCGGCACACAGTACAAGCCCCAAGGCAAGAAAAAGCGAGCTTGTGCCTGCACCGAAAAGTCCGTTAGCCATTATCGTCACCTCTTTCTCTTATAACGAGGCGTATCGGCGTACCGTTAAATCCGAACACGTTTCTCAGACAGTTTTCGATATAACGCTGATACGAATAGTGGAAAAGCTCCGCGTTGTTACAGAATATAACGAACGTGGGCGGCTTTACCGACGGCTGTGTCATATAATACACTTTAAGTCTTCTGCCCTTGTCTGACGGGGGCTGTACTCTCGTTGTCGCATCGTTCAAAACGTCGTTGAGCATACCTGTGGAAACACGTATCGTGCTTTGATCGTTTACGTATTTTATAAGCTCAAACAGCTTGTCGATGCGCTGTCCCGTCTTTGCCGAAACGAACAGTATCGGCGCGTACGTCATATAAGAAAGTGCGATATTTATTTTATTCGTAAACTCTTTTACGGTCGAATTGTCCTTTTCAACGGTGTCCCATTTGTTTACGACAACGATCGAGGCTTTGCCTGCGTTGTGGGCAATACCCGCTATTCTTTCATCCTGCTCCGTTATTCCTTCGTTTGCATCTATCATTATAAGGCAAACGTCGGCTCTTTCAACAGCCATTTTTGCTCTCAAAACGCTGTATTTTTCGATATTGTCTGATATTTTGCCCGCACGGCGTATTCCTGCCGTATCAATAAAGGTGAACTTACCGTGCTCGTTTTCGACCTCGGTATCTATTGCGTCGCGCGTAGTTCCCGCAACGTCGGACACGATAAGTCTGTCCTGACCGAGTATTTTATTTATTATGGAGCTTTTGCCCGCGTTAGGCTTACCTATTACGGCAACCTTTATTCTGTCGTCTTCTTCCTCCGTTTCATCGGCAGGGGGAAGCTTTGCCACGACTTCTTCCATAAGATCGCCCGTGCCCGTTCCGTGAACGGATGAAAGTGCGATAGGATCACCCATACCAAGCTCGTAAAATTCGTAATATTCATACGGAAGCGCACCGACGGAGTCAATTTTATTTACGCAAAGCACGATGGGCTTTCTCGATCTTAAAAGCATCGAGGCGATATCTCTGTCGTCGGCGGTGAGCCCCGAACGGACGTCCGTCATAAACACGATAACGTCTGCCGTTTCGATAGCTATCTGTGCCTGACGGCGCATATGCTTCAGTATCGGGCTGTCCGTTTTCGGTTCGATACCGCCCGTATCGACGAGAAGCATCTTTCTGCCGCACCATTCCGCTTCAAAATATATTCTGTCACGCGTAACGCCGGGAGTATCCTCGACAATGGCTATTCTCTGACCCGTGAGCTTGTTGAACAGCGTACTTTTGCCGACGTTCGGTCTTCCGACTATTGCGACTATAGGTTTTGACATATGCTTTTCCTTTCTAACAGAGAACTTTTCCTATAAGCTCAGCACCGTCGGACGGTGTCGGGCATATCGGCACACCGAGGATCCTTTCGGCATCTTCCACCGTCATTCCGTCAAGGAATACGTCCTCGCCGTGTTTGAGGGTTACTGAGGGAATGAGCAGTCTTTCGCCAAGCTCTTTACCCTTCAGCTGTTCGGTAATATCCTTACCCGTAAGCAAGCCTGCCACGGTTATTTTTTTACCGAAAAACGTGTTCTCTATTTGGTAAACATTTATTTTTGTGTTTTTTGCCGCTTGTGATATTTTCTCACAGCACTGCTTTATGTACGGATACGCCGCACGTCCCGTCGCTATTGAAAGGATACGGGGCTTTTGCAGGTCGTACTCGTCTATATATTTATATTCGATATCAAATTCGGTAAGAAGTGAGGTAAGCATACCCACGCCGTTTTCTATCTGTGCGTACCCTTCGTAGTAATCTTCTTCGTGAAGGGGAAGTCCTGCCGTTATATAAAACTCATCGGATGCGTAAAAAACACGTGTTCCGTGCTTTTCCAGGCACTTTTCAGCCATTTTCTCCACCTGCTTTACAACAAACAGCGCATCTTCCTTTGTAAACGGCTCGATATTGGGAAGTCCTTGTCTGTGGTCGGTAAGTCCGCAGGGAACGACTGAAACGCTTGCAAGCGACGGTATAAGCTTTTCAAGATCGTTCATTGATCTTTCAAGCTCGTCTTTGTCGTTTACGTCTTTACAAAGCACGATCTGACCGTTCATCGAAACGGCACCGTCGGCAAATCTATTCATTATATCGAGGATCTTGCCTGCGTTTTTGTTTTTCATCATCTTCACACGCAATTCGGGGTTCGTCGTGTGGACGGAAATATTTACAGGCGACATATGCATTTTTACAATACGGTCGATATCCTTATCCGTAAGGTTCGTGCAGGTGATGTAGTTGCCCTGCAAAAAGGAAAGGCGGCTGTCGTCATCCTTGAAATACAGCGTTTCGCGGCAGCCCTTGGGCATCTGGTCGATAAAGCAGAACATACATTTGTTTTTGCACGTTCTTTTTTCGTCCATAAGATACGTTGAAAATTCAAGCCCGATATCGTCGTATTCTTCTTTTTCTATCGTTTTTTCAAAAAGCTCGGCACCGCGGTGTATAAGCAGGGTTATTTTTTCACCCGTTATGTAGAAGCGGTAATCAAGTACGTCGTTTACCTCTTCTCCGCAAACGGATATGATTATATCGTTCGGGAGTATTCCCGCTTTTTCGGCATACGAGCCTTTTGAAACGGAACAGACGGTTACCAAAGACACCCCTCCTTACATAACAGTAAAGGGATTGTAAAAAACAACCCCTCCTCACCGTATAAACACGCCTTACGCTTCAGTTTTGACTATTTCCTTACCACCGTAAGTTCCGCATGTCATGCAGACTCTGTGTGATTTAATGTATGCACCGCATTTGGGGCATTTTGTCATGCCGGGCAGATCGAGGCGCCATACATTGGAACGTCTTTTGTCACGTCTTGCCTTGCTGACTTTTTTCTTAGGTACTGCCATTTTACCTACACCTCCTTATATAATACAATAACATTAAGCTATTATTCGTAATCTGAAAGCAAAGCCTTAAGCGATGCCATTCTCGGATCGCCCTCGCTTTGGCACGTGCAAGCGCCTTCATTCAGATTTTTGCCGCATTTCGGGCAAAGCCCTTTACATTCGGCACAGCAAAGCTCCTTCAAAGGAAACGACAGGAGAAATTCTTCACAGACTGCAGACTGTATATCCACCATACCGCCTTCAGAAAGGATAAAATCATCGTTATCTTCGTTAGCAAGCTCTGCGGCGACACCCTTTTCAAAGCTGTGAGAAAAGGAGTTTTCAAGCTCTTTGAGGCATCTTGCACACTGCGTTTTGTAGCATACGGTTATATCGGACACAAGTGAAATGTATCCGCCGTTGTTTTTTACGGTGCACAGCGCACGTATCTCTGAGGTAAAATCAATACCCCATTCGGTAAAATACGAAAAGCCGCCGTTTTCCTCTGCGGAAAACGAAACGTCGTAATCGAGCCTGTCCGTTTCACCTGAAAGGATACGAGTTATATCAAGCTGCATTAAAGAACCTCTTGCTTTGAATTGGTTTATGCTGAACGGTAGCCGTCAGCACAAAATCCGCAAAGCATATTATACATATAAACTTTCCGTTTGTCAATAGTCTTACGGAAAAAATCAAAAACATTTTGTAAATTTTGATCTGTTTCTACACAATAAGCTCTTTTTTCAGCTTTTCAAATATCTTTTTTTCGCTTCTTGACACCTTAACCTGCGAAAGACCGAGTATTTGTGCCGTCTTTTGCTGTGAAAAGTCACAGTAATACCTGAGTCTTATTATTTCTTTTTCTGTATCCGTCAGCTTCGATATGGCATCCTTTAAGGATATTTTGTCGCAAAGGTTCTCTATTTTGTCGTTTTTGTCCTGCAGGGTATCTTCAAGGCTTCCTCCGTCATCACCCAAGGGTTCCGAAAGCGATCTGTGGCTGCAGCAGGCGTCAAGGGACGAAACAAGCTCCTCAACTGAGGTATTTGCAATGCAGGCAAGCTCCTGCACGCTCGGATCACGTCCGTGCTCCTTTATAAAGATCTCCCTTTGTTTCATTGCGTGCATACCGAGCCGTTTTATCCCTCTTGATACTTTTATCATTCCGTCGTCGCGCAGATACCGCCGTATCTCCCCGATTATAAGCGGTACGGCGTAGGTCGAAAACACACAGCCGAACTCGCTTTTGTAGCTTTTTACCGCCTTTATCATACCGAGAGTGCCTATCTGTACAAGGTCGTCGTATTCAACCCCTCTGTCGTAAAAACGCGGCACGATGCTTTTTACAAGCCCCATATTCAGGGATATAACCTTTTCCATTGCGTCCCTGTCGCCGTTTTGCGCCTTTATAACAAGCTGTGTATTTTGCGAATAATCCTCCGCGGTATCGTTTTTTGTCCGTGACATAAGCTATCCCCTTATGAAAATTTTTTGGACATAAAAACACGTGTTCCTCCCGATACTCTCGACGTTACCTTTATTTTGTCCGTAAAGCTCTGCATAACAGAAAAACCCATACCGCTTCTTTCGTTTTCGCCGTCGGTCGTGAAAAGGGGCGTCATCGCTTTTTCGATATTTTCTATTCCGCACCCCTTGTCTGTTATCTCAACGCTTACGCTTCTGTCGGAATAAAGCCGTGAATTTATGTAAATTTTCCCGACTGCGGGATATCCCTTGTACGCGTGTACGACACAGTTTGTAACAGCCTCGCTTACCGCACAGCGTAAGTCGGCAAGCTCGTCAACGGACGGATCGAGCTTTGAAGCAAATACGCTTACGTACGCTCGTGCCAGCGCTTCGTTTTCCGATATTGCGGGTATCGTTATCTTTATTTCGTTAATTACGGTTTTTTTCACTTTTTCATCCTCAGACTTTGATTTTTAAAACTTTATCCATCCCCGACATTTTGAGTATACGCATGGCTCTTTCATCAATACCGCACAGCACGAACTCACAGCCGACGGCAACGCATCTTGAATATCTGCCCATTATAAGCCCTAACCCGGAGCTGTCCATAAATTTCATTCCCGATAAGTCGAGTATCAGCTTTTTCGGTGCATTTTTGAAAAATTCACGGTCTATCTCCTGCCGTACCTCCGCGCACACGTGATGGTCTATTTCGCCGTTCAGCACAGCCCGCATCACACCGTTTTCGTATTCTGTTTCAAGCCCGTCCATATTTTTCCCATTCCTTTCTTTGCTTGTGATTATGATATCATCCCGAAAATGAAAAAATTGTCATATGCGGTCATTCTCACAGAATTTACAATTTGATATATTTTATTTCCTCATTTCTGATTTTGGACTGAAGGAGAGTGCATATTACAGAAAACACCCATGCAGTCGATGAAAATAAACTGCATGGGTTAAATTTTCCTTTTTTCGTCGTAAAAAGTGTAGGCTTTTTACTAAAATTCGTTGTATTTTTTGAAATTATGTGATATACTATACTTACATCACAACGACGGAGGTATAAGTATGTACCGAATTGCCATAGAAAAGCT
>JAZOSS010000008.1:0-4052 GCA_045657205.1 Eubacteriales bacterium | reverse complement strand
GAAAAATGAAAGATTTAAATATAAGCCTTTTGCTTGACTTTTACGGCGATCTTCTTTCGCCGTCATCTCTTGAATATATGACGCTGTATTATAATGAAGATCTCTCTCTTTCAGAGATTGCCGAAACTGCCGGTATAACGCGTCAGGGCGTACGTGACAGCATCAAACGCTCTGAGGAAACGCTGTTGAAATACGAACAAACCCTCGGACTTGCACTGCGTTTTTCAAAAATGCAAAGCGATGTCGAGGATATAAAAGTGATGTTAAGACAGTTGCTTTGCAAAATTCCCGAACATTCGGACGAGATGGAAAAAATAATAAGCAAAGCAGAAACGATCCTTTCTCATCAACAGTAAATGGAGATAATTTATGGCGATGTTTTCATCCCTTTCCGATAAGCTCGGCAGGGCATTTTCAAAATTCAAAAACAAAGGTAAGCTCACCGAAGACGATATCAAGGAGGGAATGCGGGAAATAAAGCTCGCACTTCTCGAAGCTGACGTAAACTTCAAGGTCGTAAAGGAGTTTGTAAAAACTGTCAGCGAGCGCGCAGTCGGTCAGGACGTTTTGGAAAGTCTTGTACCGTCACAGCAGATAGTAAAGATCGTAAACGAAGAGCTTGTAAATATTATGGGCGGTCAGGAAGAAAGAGTAAGATTTTCTTCAAGACCTCCGACAATCGTTATGATGGTCGGTCTTCAGGGCGCAGGTAAAACAACGCATTGCGGTAAGCTTGCAAACTACTTCAAAACAAAGTTTGAAAAAAGACCGTTGCTCGTTGCCTGCGACGTCTACCGTCCTGCCGCTGTTAAACAGCTGCAAGTCGTCGGCTCGCAGATCGGTGTTCCCGTTTTTGCCATGGAGGACTGTAAAGACCCCGTAAGGATAGCAAAAGAGGGTATCGCGCACGCTAAGAAATACGGTAATGATATAGTATTTATAGATACGGCGGGACGTCTTCACATCGACGAGCTTCTTATGAAGGAGCTTCAGGATATAAAGGCGGAAACAGAACCGTCTGAAATCCTTCTTACGATCGACGCTATGCTCGGTCAGGATGCAGTCAACGTTTCAAAAACGTTCAATGATATGCTCGATATCACGGGTGTCGTGCTTACAAAGCTTGACGGTGATACGCGAGGCGGTGCCGCGCTTTCCGTAAGATACGTAACGGGTAAACCCATTAAGTTCATAGGTGTCGGTGAAAAACTTGACGCTGTCGAACCGTTCCACCCCGATAGAATGGCATCCCGTATACTCGGTATGGGCGATATGCTCACACTTATTGAAAAAGCTCAGCAGTCGTTTGATGATAAAAAAGCGGAAGAGCTTGAAAGAAAAATGCGTGAATCCTCCTTCACACTCGTCGATTTTCTCGATCAGATGGACCAGGTCCGCAATATGGGCTCGATAAAAGATATACTCGGTATGATGCCGGGTGTCAATACGGCAGCTCTTGCCGAAGCACAGATCGACGATAAACAGATCGACAGAGTTGAAGCGATTATTCTTTCAATGACGCCGCAGGAGCGTTTGAAACCTCAGATAATCAACGCATCGCGAAAAAAGAGAATAGCTGACGGATGCGGTATGAAGGTCGATGACGTAAACCGCTTGCTCAAGCAGTTCGAGCAGTCGCAGAAAATGATGAAACAGCTTACGAAAAACGGCGGTAAACGCTTCGGCTTCGGTAGGCGCAAAAAACGTTAAAGCGTATAATATTCCAAGCTATTGCTAAGGAAGTTATATAAATATATTTTATTATAAAGACGAAAGGTCAGGTTATTAAAAATGGCAGTAAAAATCAGACTTAGAAGAATCGGTGCTAAGAAAGCTCCCTATTACCGTGTAATCGTTGCAGATTCAAGATCTCCCCGTAACGGTAGATTTATCGAAGAGATCGGTACTTACGATCCCCTTTGCGAACCCGCAAAGATCGAAATTGATGCAGAAGCTGCAAAGAAATGGATCAAAAACGGCGCTCAGCCCACAGAAACTGTTAAGAGCCTTCTTAAGAAGACAGGTATCACAGAATAAGTCGTAATTGTCTAAGCCCGTTGTCAGCGGCTTTATTTTGGAAGGAAGTCTATAATGATATCACAAAAACAAGTTTTGACGGACATCGCCAAAGCGCTTGTTGAATTTCCCGATGAGGTTACCGTAACCGAAACCGAAACGAATGATACAGTTTATCTCGTTCTCTCGGTTGCTCAAAGTGATATGGGTAAGGTTATCGGCAAACAGGGAAAAATCGCAAAAGCGATACGTGCGGTAATGAAATCCTCCGGAAATGCGGCTCAGAAACGTGTAACGGTGGAAATTCAGTAAAAAGAAAGGGTAATTCACTTGAGATATTCTCACCGTGAGTTGCCCTTAATTTTTTTGAAAAAAATCAAAAAAAAGTATTGACAAACCGAATTTTATCGTGTATAATAAAACCATACCAAAAAGGTATAGTTTAAAGGAGACATATATGAGGATAACGCAAGAGGCAGACTATGCGTTGCGAATGGTAAGCCTTATGGCAGAGAAGGGACTTGTGGGTGCTCCCGAGATGGCGGAGTGTGTAAAAGTTCCGCAACGGTTCGCCGTAAAGATACTCCGTAAGCTGTCAGCTGAAAATATCGTTTGCTCCGTTCGCGGTATAAACGGCGGATACAAACTTGTATCTTCGCCTGATACACTTACCGTCAGCGACGTTATAGAGGCTGTGGAGGGGAATATTGAAATATCAAAGTGCCTTTCACCGTGCCATACCTGTACAAATAATTGCGATAAAAGCAAATGCAGGTATCACAATGTGTTTGCATGTGTCAATGATATGATAAAGGATAGGCTCTCGAGGCTTACCGTTGCTATGATGATCGACACAAATATCCCGGTAGAAACTCTTATAAATACTATTAAATGATTATAAAAAAGGAGAAAAAATTATGAAACAGTACAGATGCAAAATATGCGGAGAGATCATTACATCGGATACGATCCCGGAACAGTGCCCCAGATGCAGAGTTAAGGGCGATGATAAGTTTGAAGAAATAACAGAAAACAAAATGACATGGGCAGCAGAGCACGTTCTCGGAGTTGCAAAAGACGTTCCCGAAGATATAAAGGACGGTTTGAGAGCTAACTTTATGGGCGAATGCTCCGAAGTTGGTATGTACCTTGCAATGGCACGTGTTGCCGCAAGAGAAGGCTATCCCGAAATAGCAATGTATTGGGAAAAGGCAGCTTTTGAAGAAGCAGAGCATGCGGCAAAATTTGCAGAGCTTCTCGGAGAAGAGCTTACAGACTCCACGAAGAAAAACCTTGAAATGCGTGTTGCGGCAGAAAACGGTGCAACTGCTGGTAAGTTTGAGCTTGCAAAGAAAGCAAAAGAACTCAACCTTGACGCTATTCACGACACAGTTCACGAAATGGCAAGAGATGAAGCCCGCCACGGTAAGGCATTTGCAGGACTTCTTGAAAGATACTTCGGCAAATAATAAATCTTTACAAAAAGGTATTCCGAACTCGACGGAATACCTTTTTAAATTTTATATGCTTTTGTACTTGACTTTTTCAGTCGAGTACGACGGATTTTTTCTTTCCTTTTTGTATCATCTCCCGATTTTCTTTGTTCAATAATTTTTCTTGCGACCGCCGAATTTTGTCTGTTGCGGAACATAGCGAATATAATGATCCACAAAAATAATATCGGCAGATATGATCCTAAACTCAATTTGCCACTTTCCTGCCTGATTACTTATTTTTTCGACTGTTTAATTTAGAATCGATCAGATAAAATAAACACATAAAGATAAAATATGATGCACTAGATATCAGTACTGTACGGATCTCCACGTTTCCTTTGTCTATAAACGATAAGAGAGAATAGAGCAAAGCGAATATTACCGCAGATATAAAATTTCTGAATACTCTGTGCTGAAGTAAATTTTTCATTTTGTATACTCCTGTAGATCATAATTTCAAAACTAACTGCCGTAGTATAACATAATTACGAAAATAATTCAACACAAAGCTTTTACAGTTTACAATAAATTAAAAAGAAT
>JAZOSS010000007.1:0-22194 GCA_045657205.1 Eubacteriales bacterium | reverse complement strand
GTATTGCAGAAAGATAAAGCTTCTTTACTTCCGTACCGACATAATATTTAAATTCGGTAACATCGGTAAGCCATTTTTCAAACGGTACTGTTGCTTTAAAATCTCTGTTCAAAACGTTCTCGGCGGTGATCTCGGGCGTAGATTTAATGTAGTCTGGGCGTTTCTTTCGAATGACAGATTTGAGTCCAAGTATCCGCATGATACGGCGAACTCTCTTGACGTTAATTCTGTGAGGAAGTTCATCGATCTTCTTTCGGTTTATGGCAATGCTCATTTGCCTGTATCCGAGAACACCGTTGCTTTCTTCATAGAAATCCTTTATGTATTCTGTAATTTGAAGATTTAAAAGCTCACTTTTACTTTGTTTTCTCTTTTTCCATTTGTAGTACGAGGATCTGTTCAAATTTAATGCAATACACATTTCCTTAATGGAATAACCCCTATGTGTGTTGAGAAATTCAATTGCTATGTAAATGTGCTCCTGCCTCACTCCGGTCAGCGACCACCCCCTATTAGTTCCTGCAATTTTTTTATGAATTCATTCTCTATTTCAAGCTGTCTGTTCTTAGCTTCGAGTATCTTCATTTCAGCTTTGAGCTTCTCAACTTCGGTCATTTCCTCAATCGGCTTCGTTCTGCCTCGGTTGTCTTTTAGCTTGTCCACTCCGCCTTCTTCATATTTGCGTTCCCAAGCATAGATCTGCTGGTACGACACGTTGTAGGTTTCTACGGTTAAACCGTAATCCTTGTTGTGTTCGAGGCAGAAAGCTACGATCTCCGCACGTTCTTCTTGTGTAGTTTTTCTTCCCTTGGTCATATAGATATCTCCTTTAGAGCGACTGCGCTCCTTAAATTCTTTATGACCATTATACCACAAAACCCAATCTCTGAGAATATCGTGATGAGAAATTCCGAACTTTCGGCTTATATCACGGTAACTACCTTCTCCGCTGAGATATGCTTTTACTGCTTTTAATTTTAGTTCTACAGAGTTCTTCTTCAACTTTTGCATAAAAATAACCCCCTTAAAGTAGTCTTGAAAACTTTTTGTTTTTTCAAGTGTCTACTCTAAGGGGATTATATCAATAATGGTCCGTCGGGGTTATCTCTTTTTTTGTATTAAAAAGCCTTCCACGTTGGGAAGGCTTTTTAATCTAAATCAAATTATGCAAGTTCTGCGAAATATTTGATCGTTCTTACCATCTGGCTGGTGTAGGAGTGTTCGTTATCGTACCATGCAACAACCTGAACCTGGTATGTGTCGTCGTCGATCTTTGCAATCATTGTCTGTGTTGCATCGAAGATGGAACCGTATGTGGAACCGATGATATCGGAAGAAACGATTTCATCTGTGTTGTAACCGAAGGAAGCGGAAGCCTTAGCAGCCATAGCAGCGTTGATTCCTTCCTTTGTTACGTCCTTACCCTTAACAACTGCAACGAGGATCGTTGTAGAACCTGTGGGTGTAGGAACTCTCTGAGCAGAACCGATAAGCTTACCGTTGAGCTCGGGAATAACAAGACCGATAGCCTTAGCAGCACCTGTGGAGTTAGGAACGATGTTAGCAGCACCTGCTCTTGCACGGCGGAGGTCACCCTTTCTGTGAGGACCGTCAAGGATCATCTGGTCGCCTGTGTAAGCGTGGATCGTTGACATGATACCGCTCTGGATAGGAGCATAATCGTTAAGAGCCTTAGCCATAGGAGCCAAGCAGTTTGTTGTGCAGGATGCAGCGGAAATGATCGTGTCATCCTTTGTAAGTGTGTTTTCGTTTACGCTGAATACGATTGTGGGAAGGTCGTTACCTGCGGGAGCGGAAATAACAACTTTCTTTGCACCTGCGTCGATGTGAGCCTGTGCTTTTGCTTTGGATGTGTAGAAACCTGTGCATTCGAGAACAACGTCAACACCGATTTCGCCCCAAGGAAGATCCTTAGCATCCTTTTCGCTGTAGATAGTGATCTTCTTGCCGTCAACTGTGATGGAGTTTTCATCACTTTCAACTGTGTGACCGAGGTATCTGCCCTGTGCTGTGTCATACTTGAGAAGATGAGCAAGCATTTTGGGATCTGTGAGGTCGTTGATAGCTACAACCTCGTAGCCTTCTGCGCCGAACATCTGACGGAAAGCAAGTCTTCCGATACGGCCGAAGCCGTTAATAGCAACTTTTACTGCCATTTTTTTATCCTCCGAAATAAATTAAATAATATATCATTTGAAAAGAAGTATACAACATCTTTCCAATAATATCAATAAGATTTTGAAAGTTTTAAAAAATAACAAATGATAATTTTCAGTTATTTAATATTTGTAGAAATTGATAAGACAACCTGCAAGAATTATTTTTCTTTCGTCAGGTGTAAGTGCGGGCATTGTGAGAGTAAGCGTTTTTTCTTCGCTTCCGTATACGTACGCCGTTACTGTGGGAAGATCTTCTTCAACAGCTTTCTTTATACCGGGGATAACTACATAATCTCCTACGGAAAGCTCGGGAGCTGTATCGACCGTGAAGGGAAGCATACCCCAGTTTATGACGTTGCTTCTGTAACGCTTTGTTGCGTATTCTATTGCAATATTCGCACATCCGCCGAGAACTCTCTGGCACGATGCCGCCTGCTCACGTGCAGAACCGTCACCGGGCTTATTTGCAAAAATAACGCTTCCCAAACTGCTGTTTTCTTCTGTAAGGGAATGTTTTTCGGCAATTTTCGCAAGCTCGCCGTCAAATACCTTTTTGCCGTCACGTCTGTTGTATTCAACCTGTCTTACTGCCTTTGCACGTCCTACGTATGCGGGATCCTTACGTGAAAGTGTAAGCTCGGAAAGACGGTGGGGATTGGAACGGTAGGATGAAGATTCACCCGAGGGAATAAGCTCATCCGTTGTTGTAACGGGGTCTGTTATGTAAGATGCAACCTGCAAAACGAGGTTATCGGAAAGCGGGAACATTTCGGGCCAGTCTGTTATGTTGGGACCGAGTACAAGTTCTTCTTCGCTGTTTGCTTTTCCGTATCCGAAATAAACACGGTTTGTGTAAACGGTTTCATCGAACTTATATTCGTAATTCTTGTATTCAACGTCAATATCCGTTGCGGCTGTTATCTTACCGCCGTTTGCCGCTGTTGCCGCTATTGAACGTGCATCCATAAGCGCAACGGATGCGATCTGACCTTCACCCGGCTTTGAGCCTTCTCTGTTTGCGAAGTTTCTCGTTGTGTGGCGGAGTGAAAGACCGTTATTTGAAGGAACGTCACCTGCACCGAAGCAAGGACCGCAGAACGCCGTACGAAGCGTTGCGCCCGATGCCATAAGATCTGCACAGATACCGTTACGCATAAGCTGTAAGTAAGCGGGCTGGCTGGCAGGATATACGGAAAGTGCAAAAGCGTCGCATCCGATGCTCTTACCTCTGAGTATGTCACCTGCGGCACAGACGTTATCAAAAATACCGCCTGCACATCCTGCAATAACACCCTGATCCGCCCAAACACCGCCGTCGTGATACTTGCTCACGAGGCTGAAGGAGGGAACGCCAAGTTCTTTTGCGGCTTTTTGGGATACTTCTGCAAGGATATCCTTTGCGTTTGCGTTGAATTCTTTTATTGTATAAGCGTTTGACGGGTGGATAGGAAGTGCGATCATTGATTCCATTTTGGAAAGATCTATTTCAACTGCTCCGTCGTAATATGCACCGTCTTCGGGCGAAAGCTGTTTGTAATCGTCAACTCTTCCGTGGAGAGTGTAGTATCTCTTTGTTTCTTCATCCGTTACCCAAATGGAGGAAAGACAAGTCGTTTCCGTCGTCATAACGTCGATGCCGTTACGGAATTCGATGGGGAGGTTTGCAACGCCGTCGCCGATAAACTCAAGAACCTTATTTTTTACAAATCCGTCCTTGAATACAGCGCCGATAAGTGCTATTGCAACGTCGTGAGGGCCGATACCTGCACGGGGTTTACCTGTAAGATGAACAGCTATAACGCCGGGACGCTTGATGTCGTACGTTCTTCCGAGAAGCTGTTTTACAAGTTCGGGACCGCCTTCACCGACAGCCATCGTACCCAAAGCACCGTATCTTGTGTGAGAGTCGGAACCGATTATCATTTTACCGCATCCTGCCATCATTTCTCTCATATAGGAGTGAATAACAGCCTGGTGTGCGGGAACGTATATACCGCCGTACTTTTTAGCGGCAGAAAGACCGAACACGTGGTCGTCTTCGTTGATAGTACCGCCGACGGCGCACAAAGAGTTGTGGCAGTTTGTCAAAACGTACGGAACGGGGAATTCTTTAAGACCGCTTGCTCTTGCCGTCTGTATTATTCCGACGTATGTTATGTCGTGCGATGCCATAGCATCAAATTTGATCTTAAGATCGTCGCCTTCACATACGCTGTGCGAGGTAAGGATCGGGTAAGCAATCGTCTTTTTTCTTGCGGCGTCGATCTGTTGTGCATCGAGGGTTGACGGTGCAAGACCTGCGCCTTTTTTATAAACGACGCCTTCTTTTATAACTTTAACCATTTTTCTCATTCCTTTCATCAGTATTCCACGGTCTTGAAGGAAAGACCGTCAAGGGATACTTCTTTGTCTTTAAAATATACGGATCTCTTTTCGTTGTTAGCGTTGAAGACACACATCAGACGGTCTTTTTTGCTTTGACGTTTAAATACAAGAACACCGTTTTTAGCCATCAAAACTTCCGTTGTTCCATGTTTTAAAGAGTCGTATTTATTTCTCAATTTAAGAGTTTCTCTGAAAAACTCCACAAGATCACCGTCTTCACGTCCCCACGGATAGGGTCTGCGGTTGAAGGGATCTCTGTAACCCTCACAGCCTGCTTCGTCGCCGTAGTAAATGCACGGCACACCGGGAGAACAGACCAAAAGAGCAAACGCAAATTTAAGCCTTTCTTTGCCGAGTTTAAGCTCATCATCAGTCATATGAAGCTTTGAAAGTACGCTTCCGGGCTGTCCGTCAGCAGTTTTCCCTCCAAGTACGGTGAGTATTCTTTCTGTGTCGTGCGTACCCAGAAAGTTCATAGCGTGAAGCATATCTCCGTGAGGGTAGTGACGTGAAAGTATTGTAAGTGCATATTCAAATGCTTTTTCGTCAGCGTATTTTGCAAAGCTGATTATTGCGTTTCTGAGCGGATAGTTCATAACACCGTCAAGCTGTTTTCCGTCAAAATAGTGACGTCTTTGGCTGTAGGCGATTTTATTGGACGCATCTTCCCAGACCTCGCCTATAAGCAAAGAGCCGGGTTTTTCCGCGTTGCACGCCTTTTTTATATCGTACAGAAGATCCTCGGGCAATTCATCCGCAACGTCAAGACGCCAACCGTCAGCACCTCGTCTGAGCCAGTGGCGGATAACGCCGTTTTCTCCGCATATATACTCACGGAGATCTTTTCGTGTGTGGTTCAAAGAAGGCAATATGCCGATGCCCCACCACGCTCTGTATTTGTCGGGATGTTCCCAAAAATCGTACCATTTGTAATATTGAGAGTTTTTGCTGTGATATGCGCCGATCGTGGAATATTTTTTATACTTGTTGAAATAAAGGCTGTCATCGCCGGTGTGGTTGAATACACCGTCGAGAATTATCTTCATATCACGCTTGTGAGCTTCTTTTACAAGCTTGTCGAACGCTTCTTCTCCTCCGAACATCTCGTCTATCTTCATATAGTCGCCCGTGTCGTATTTGTGGTTTGAATAGGCTTTGAAGATAGGAGAAAGGTATATTGTTTTTATACCGAGATCAAGAAGATAGTCAAGCTTCGATGCGACACCGTAAAGATTTCCTCCGAAAAACGTGTTGTTCTTCAAGGGTTGTCCCGGATATTCCACGTATTCGACCTCGCCGCTGTCCCAATCACGTATAAGAACAGCGTCTTCGCGTACGGGAATGTTGTGACGTGTTTTGCAAAAACGGTCTACGAATATATGGTACATCGCACCTTCGGAAAACCAGGTCGGCTGCATATACACGTCGTGGTATATCATAAGCTGGAATTTTGAAGGATATTCTTCGGAAAGATATCCTCTTTTCTCATCACCCGATGAACCTACGTTGAAAAACTGTCCGTCGGCTTCTACCGAAAAATGAAAATAATAAAGACCTATTTCGGGATCGACTTTTACCGTGTATACGTCGTATCCTTTTTCAAGACCCTCATATTGCATTTTAAGGGACTCTGTTACGGTAGAAAAGTCGTGTTCCAGCAAAAGAGTACAGCCGTTTAAGCAATATATTCGCGGAGAAAGAAGGGAGATTGTTATCTCTCCCTTCTCGAATGCACAATCAAAGAAGTTTTCTCCGTTCACTTTTTTTCTGACTATAAAGGGTTGAGTCTGTTTCAGTGAAAAGGGAAGCATAAATTAATCCTTTATTTGTTCTGCATGCCAGATATTGTCTGCATATTCCTTAACCGCACGGTCTGCGGCAAATCTGCCTGCGGATGCGATATTTACAGCACTCATGGAGAGCCATCTTGCTCTGTCTTCGTAAGCCTGGTCCATAGAGTTGTGAATTGCATTATAAGAGTTGAAATCAGCAAAGCACATATAAGGATCGGGAACTCCACCGTCAAAGAGGAGATAGTTTGCAAAGTCTGAGAAGGAAACGCCGTTAAAGCCTCTGTTGAGAGTATTTACGATCTCTTTCAGTGTTTCGCTCTGCGTGTAGTAAACATTTGAACGGTAGCCTTCGCGCCATACCTTTTCAACTTCCTCAGCCGTAAGACCGAACAGGAAGAAGTTGTCGTCACCGACGGACTCGTGCATTTCAACGTTAGCACCGTCAAGTGTACCGATAGTCACCGCACCGTTTATCATAAGCTTCATATTACCCGTACCGCTTGCTTCCTTACCTGCAAGTGATATCTGTTCACTGATATCAGCAGACGGAATGAGTATTTCAGCAGCTGATACACAATAGTTTTCAAGGAATACAACACGAAGCTTCTGGCGTATTTTGGGATTCTTTTCGATCTCGGCAGCGATGTGTGTTATCAGCTTTATCGTCTGCTTTGCTCTGTAATATCCGGGAGCAGCCTTAGCTCCGAATATGAACGTAACGGGACGCATATCAAGATCGGGATTTTGTAAAAGCTTGTTGTAGATATTTATAATACGAAGTACATTCAAAAGCTGACGCTTGTATTCGTGCATACGCTTGATCTGTACGTCGAATATTGAATCGCAGTCGAGCGCCAACGTCTTCTGATTGCCCGTGAGGAACTTGGAAAATCTTTCCTTATTTTCACGTTTGATCTGTTCAAGCTTTGACTGAACAGCAGCGTCGTCCTTGTATTCAAGGAATTTTTCAAGCTCCCACGGATTTTTTCTGTAATCGGGGCCTATCGTGCTGTCAAGAAGGCCTGCAAGTCCGGGGTTGCTGTAGCAGAGCCAACGTCTGTGAGCAATACCGTTTGTTACGTTTGTGAATTTTTCGGGTGTCATGCTGTAGAAATCGGAGAAGATCGTCTTTTTGAGAATATCGGAGTGAAGACCCGATACGCCGTTGACGTGGTGAGAACCGACGATGGAAAGGTTTGCCATTCTCACCTGGTTGTATCCGAGTATGGACATACGTGCAACCATATCTTCGTTTCCGCCGCTGAAAGCGCGTACGCTTTCGCAGAAACGGCGGTTGATCTCACAAATTATCGTGTATATTCTGGGAAGCTTGAGCTTGAATATGCCCTCGCCCCATGTTTCAAGCGCTTCGGGCAAAACCGTGTGGTTTGTGTAAGAAAGTGTCTTTGTTACGATATCCCATGCGTGATCCCAATCGTAAGCACATTCGTCGATAAGAATACGCATAAGCTCGGGTACGCAGAGTGCAGGGTGCGTATCGTTGATGTGGATAGCGACCTTATCTGCAAGGTTATCGAGTGTTCCGTACTGTGTCAGGTGCTCGTTCAGTATGCACTGAAGAGATGCCGAAACGAGGAAGTACTGCTGGGTAAGACGGAGGTTTTTACCCTCGTAATGGTTGTCCGAGGGGTAAAGTACCTTTGAAATTACCTCTGCGTTTGTATTTTCTTCAAGAGCCTTGATGTACTGACCCTGTGAGAAAAGGTGCATATTGAATTTTGTTGCGTCGTGTGCGCGCCACAGACGGAGAATGTTTACCGCCTTGGAATCGGCACCCGATATCATCATATCGAAGGGAAGAGCCTGTACTTCTTCGTAATCAACGTAGTCAACGAGCATTTTGTCGTTGTGCCAATATTCCTTGACATAACCGCCGAATTTTACGCTGTAGGTAAGGTCGCTTCTCTGTACGAGCCACGGTTCACCTGTGGGGAGCCAAACGTCGGGCAATTCGTACTGTTCGCCGTCAACGATCTTCTGCTTGAAAAGACCGTAGTCGTAGCAGATGGAATAACCGTATGCGGGATAATCCTGTGAGGAAAGACCGTCCATAAAGCAGGAAGCGAGTCTTCCGAGACCGCCGTTTCCGAGACCGGGGTCGTCTTCTCTTTTTATAAACTTTTCAAGAGAAAAACCGAATTCTTTAAGAACGTGGCTGTACTCGGAATAAAGTCCGAGGTTCATAAGGTTGTTTTTAAGAGAAGGTCCTACGAGGAATTCCATACACATATAGTATACGCGTTTTGCCTGCTTCTGCTGAACTTCCTTTTCAAACTCAGCGTTCTTCTGCATAAGAATATCTCTTATGGTAAGAAGTGTTGCCTGATACATCTGATCGTCAAGAGCCTGCTCAGGGGTAATACCGAAGTTACGAGTAAGCTTCGTGATAATTTGATTTTTGATTTCGATTTCTTTGTTAGTTGCCATCGGTAAGATTCCTTTAAACTAATTGATTATATATTTCAAGATATTTCACTGCAGACACACCCCAGGAGAAGTCGTTGAGCATTATCTTTTTGACAAGCTCTGTGCGTTTTTCTTCATTTCTGCAAAGGGATATTGCCAGACGCAGTGTATACATCATATCATGAGCGTTGTAATTTGCGAAGGTGAATCCGTCACCTTCAAACGTACCGTCACCGTGTTCGATGTACGGCTTTATGGAGTCGTAAAGACCGCCTGTTTCTCTTACTACGGGTATTGCACCGTAACGGGAAGCTATCATCTGCGAAAGTCCGCAAGGTTCCGTTTTTGAGGGCATAAGGAAGACGTCAGACGATGCGTAGATATTCTTCGAAAGATCCTTGTTGTAGCACAGGAGCGTGCGTACTTTATCGGGATGTCTTCTTTCAAGATCCGCAAAGAAGTTTTCGTAATCCTTGTCGCCTGTTCCCAAAACGACAAACTGTACGTCATCTGCAAGAACCTCGTCGATAACAGCCTTGACGAGATCAAGCCCTTTTTGTTCCGTAAGTCTTGATATTATTGAGATCATCGGAACGTCGGCACGCTCGGGAAGTCCGAGAGATTTTTGAAGCGCAAGCTTGTTTTCTGCCTTTCTTCCTATAGAACGCCAGGTGTAATTTTTAACGAGGGCAGTATCCGTGTTCGGATCGTAGTAGTTTACGTCGATGCCGTTGAGAACACCTTTTGTCTTATACGCGTACATCTGAGTTATTTTCTCAAGACCTTCTGCATATACGGGCGACTGTATCTCGTTTGCGTATTTTTCACTTACCGTCATAAGCGTATCACAGCAGACCATAGCACCCTTCATAAGGTTTATGCAACCGCCAAAATCGAGTGTATCTCTGTCAAATTCGCAAAGACCGAAAACGTCGTTGAGTATATCGAAGCTGTATTTTCCCTGGAATGCGATGTTGTGTATGGAAAATACCGTTTTGATATTGCGGTACTGTTCCAAGGGCCAATACTGCTTTTTGATGTATATGATCGAAAGCGCACTCTGCCAGTCGTTTGCGTGGAGTATATCGGGATAAAATCCGATCTTTTCCATCATTACGGGAATAGCGGCACAGAAATATGCAAATCTTTCACCGTCGTCGAAGCTTCCGTAAAGCGATCCTCTTTTAAAATAATATTCGTTGTCAATAAAATAATAGGTTACGTTGTTAAGCACGTAGCTGTAAAGTCCCGCATATTGGCAACGCCAGGATACGTTTACCGAAAACTCACATTCCTTTTTCATATTTGCACGGTACGTATCGGATATCGCCGAGTATAAAGGCATAACGACACGAACGTCTGCGTCGGGCTCTTGCGCTTTGACGGCGGCAGGAAGTGCGCCCATAACGTCCCCAAGCCCACCGGAGGAGGCAAAGGGAAGTGCTTCTGATGCAACATATAATATCTTTTTCATTATTATGACCGTTCCTTACTCAATTAAGCAATTATTATATCATTATATCTTTTTCTGCGAAAAAGGGCTTTGTTTCGTGACCGGAAAGTACACGGCAGTCACGTACGACGACGTTTTTATCGAGAACGGCACAGTTTAAAACGACGTTTTCGCCTATTTCACAGTCCTGCATAACTATTGAGTTCTTTACGCAGGTGCCGCGGCTGATCTTTACACCACGGAATATGATTGAATTTTCAACTGTTCCTTCAATAACGCATCCGTCGGCGATGAGTGAATTTTTAACGGATGAGCTGTCACCGTATCTCGTGGGGGCAGAGTTTCTGACCTTTGTAAGTACGGGGCGGTCCTTGATGCCGAACAGTGCGTTTCTTACTTCGGGCTTCAAAAGCTCCATAGAGCAGGAGTAGTATTCCGCAAGTGAGGAAACGCATGCGAAATAACCGTCGTATCTGTGAGTCATTATTTTGTAGCTTGAGATGTTTTTTGCCATGATATCGGAGTTGAAGCTTACGTAACCGTGAGCTTTTGAGTCAAGAATGATAGAGTGTAAAAACTCTCGCTTCATTACCATTATGCTGAGGCTGATATCGTATTCGCCGACCATTTTGTTGGGGTATACGCTTATATCGGTTGCACGTCCGTTTTCATCAGACGTGATAACCACGTTCTTCTTGCACGTTTCCTGTGTTAAGGAAACTTTTTTAACTGCAAGAGTTATATCGGCACCTGTCTTTTCGTGAGCGTCGATAAGCTCTCTTAAATCAATGTTGCAGATAACGTCACAGTCGGACATAACGACGTAATCTTCTTTGCATCTTTCAAGAAAATGGTCGCTGTCAACAAGACCCGAAAGTCTTGTCACAGTCGATATTCTTGAACTGTTTGCAAATGCCGTTATGTGAGGAGGAAGTATTTTTATACCGCCCGAACGGGAAGCAAGGTCCCAGTCTTTTCCGTTTCCGATGTGGTCCATAAGTGACTGATAGTTGGACTGCGTTATAACGCCAACCTTCTGTATTCCCGAGTTTACCATATTGGAAAGAGCAAAGTCGATAAATCTGTAACGGCAACCGTAAGGAACGGAAGCCATGGTTCTCATTTGTGTAAGCTCGTGTATGTTTTTATCGTGTACGTTTGAAAATATGATACCTACAGCAGACATATTATTTATCCTCCTTCGCGGAAAGCTTTTCAAGTGAAGCTTCGTTTATCATTTCTCCGGGTAAGATCTTTGTGCCGCCGGGGATGTTAAGTCCGCCGCCGACGAGCGTTATTTCGCTTGTTTCCTTGTCACCGCCGATGGTGCATCCTTCACCGACTGTTGTGTTTCCGTCCATAACCGTGTAGTTTACAACGGCACCCGACTTTATAACGGCAGCACTCATAATGATACTGTCTTTTACAACAGCGCCTTCTTCGACAATTACGCTGTTTGAAAGAATGGAGTTTTCAACCTTACCGTATATTTCACATCCCTCTGTAATAAGAGAGTTTGAAACAATAGCGTTTTCACCGGTGTAGTGCGGCGGCTCGGTCGCGTTACGTGAATAAATTCTCCAGGAAGATTCTTTGAGATTGAATACGGGTTTATCACCGAGAAGATCCATATTTGCTTCCCAAAGGCTCGATATCGTTCCGACGTCCTTCCAATAACCGCTGAAGGGATAAGCGAACATACGTTCATTGCCTGCAAGCATAGCGGGAATGATGTTTTTGCCGAAGTCCTTGGAGGAATTGGGGTCGGCTTCGTCTGCGTTAAGATAATCAAAGAGCTTTTGCTTGTTGAATATGTAAATACCCATAGAAGCCTTTGTACTCTTGGGTTGCTTCGGTTTTTCTTCGAACTGGTATATAGATCCGTCGTCGTTTGTGTTCATGATACCGAAGCGGCTGGCTTCACTGAGGGGAACGTCGATAACGGCTATCGTGCAGTCTGCGTTGTTCTTTTTGTGATAGTCGAGCATAGCGCCGTAGTCCATCTTGTAGATGTGGTCGCCGGAGAGAATAAGAACGTATTCCGGATCGTATCTTGCGATAAAATCAATATTCTGATAAATTGCGTTTGCTGTTCCGCTGTACCAATCGGCACCTTTCTGACGCTGGTAGGGAGGAAGAACCATGGCACCTCCGTACGTTTTGTCAAGATCCCAAGGCTGACCGTTACCGATGTACTCGTTGAGTACAAGGGGCTGATACTGCGTGAGAACGCCTACGGTATCTATACCGGAGTTGACGCAGTTTGAAAGCGTAAAGTCGATTATTCGGTATTTTCCGCCGAAAACGACTGCGGGTTTCGCGGTTTTCTCTGTGAGTGTGTAAAGTCTGCTGCCCTGACCGCCTGCCAGAAGCATTGCAACACATTCCTTTTTCTTGAACATTGATATTCTCCTTTATATGAATTGTTATTCGTCTTTTATTTCGATATCCTTCTGCTCAAATATTAAAGCAGAAAGCGCAGGTACGGTAATATTTATTGCATAAGGGAGATAGTCGCACATCATTTCTTTTGCGTATACGTTCTTGTTTTCCGTTCCGCATCCGCCGAACTCGGAAAGGTCTGTTGAGAATATCTCGCTCCAGCAACCGCCCTCGGGTACACCTATGCAGCAGTTGTCTTTTTGAGAAGCGGAGAAATTCATTACGCAAAGGAGTTTTTTGCCTTTCTTGTCTTTTCTTATGAATACGGACATATTTCCGTTACCGTCGTCGGCACGTACCCAAGTGAAGCCGTCCCACGACGTATCACATTCCCAAAGGGGAGTTTTTTCAAGATAAAATCTGTTAAGCGACGACACGTAATGCTGTGCCGTCTTGTGCGCGGGGTAGTCAAGCATAAACCATTCAAGAGAGTCTGCGTAGTCCCATTCGCGGAACTGACCGTACTCACTTCCCATAAACATAAGCTTCTTTCCGGGGTGGCACATCATATACGCCATGAACAGACGGAAGCCCGCAAATTTCTGCTCGTAATTTCCCCACATCTTATCAATAAGGGATTTTTTGCCGTGTACCACTTCATCGTGAGATATCGGAAGGATATACGTTTCGTTGAAGGAGTACATAAGAGAAAAGTTAAGTGCTGTGTGATGGTATTTGCGGAATATGGGATCTTTCTGAACGTAATCTGTCATATCGTTCATCCAACCCATATTCCATTTGAAGTTAAATCCAAGTCCGCCGTCCGATACTGATTTCGTTATCATAGGCCAGTCGGTCGATTCTTCGGCAGCCATTATGACGTCGGGATACGTTTCTTCTATTGAAGCGTTGAGCTTTTTAAAAAACGCTATTGATTCGTAGTTTTTGTTTGAACCGTCAAACGCCGGGACCCATTCACCCGGAGCACGGTCGTAATCAAGATAAAGCATAGCGGCAACCGCATCGACACGAAGACCGTCAATGTGATATTCCTTCAGCCAGTAGTGGGCGTTGGAAATCAGAAACGACTGAACCTCCTGTCTTCCGACGTCGAAAAATCTCGTTCCCCATACCTTGTGTTCCATACGGTCGTATCCCTGATATTCGTACAGAGGCGCACCGTCAAATTCGTAAAGTCCGTGTGCGTTTTTGGGGAAGTGGGCAGGTACCCAGTCCATTATGACACCGATGCCGTATTCGTGCATTTTATTTACGAAATACATAAACATTTCGGGCGTACCGAAACGTGAGGTAGGAGAATAAAATCCGCATACCTGGTAACCCCACGAGCCGTCAAACGGATGCTCCGCTATCGGCATAAGCTCAATATGCGTATAGCCCATTTGTTTAACGTAAGGCGCAAGCTCGTCGGCAAGCTCGATATACGTGAGATATGAGCCGTCGTCGTGCCTTTTCCATGATCCGAGGTGAACCTCGTATATGTTCATCGGCATCGGATAATCACCGCGTTTTACGGTTTTCTTTCTGTAGTCGAGCCAAGGCTTATCCGTCCAGTTGTATTCTTCAAGCTCGTAAATATACGATGCTGTTTCTTTAAGAGTTCCGGAATGGACTGCATACGGGTCTGCTTTGTAAAATTCACAGTCGTATCTCTTTATTTTATATTTGTACTTGATTTTCTCGCTGTTGTGTACTCTGAGCTTTATTTCCGCCTGCCATACGCCGTTGTCTGTTACCCTTGTCATAGGACAGCTTTCATCCCAGTTATTGAAGTCGCCTGTTACGTATACGCTTTCGGCACCGGGAGCCCACACGCGGAATACCGTTGTAGTACGCGATGCGGTGTGGTGACCTAAATATTTATAGCTTTCGAAATTTGTTCCCTGATGAAAAAAGTAGGGGGCAAGTTCGTCTTTCTTTTTAATTGCCATAAGACCACTCCTTACGGTTGTAAGTACTTCAATTTATTATAATACATTTTTCTAAAAATTACAAGTAGTAATATGCATATTTTTAATATTTTATACGCGTTTTTACAACAATGTTTTAAGATATTCCTTTATTTCTTTGGGTATTCGAAAGCTTTCGCAGGCTTTCTTTATGGTCTTACCGTGGGTAAATGTATCAAGTGTACGGCTTTCTATGAATTTTATTACACTTTCGTATTGCTTTGCAAGTGCGGTTGCAAAGTACCACGCACGCATCATATTAACGTAATATTCGGTACTTTCGATTTGCGATACTAAAAGAGGATATTTTTCGTCAAAGTGTTCGTCAAGGCAGTAAAGCATCAGAAGTTCAATTCCGAATCTTGCCGTGTATGTGTGAGATGATACGATATATTCCCGTGCTTTTGGTATTATAGCCTGTACGTTGTATTTGAAGCATTTTGGACGAAGTGAGTCACACGTTGCCCAGTTGTCAACGTACGGTAAAAATCTGTCGGTTTTTTCGATACATTCATCAACGGTTTTTATCTGCTCTATGATGAATGCATGAAGATTATTTTCCTCATAATATTTATGGGGCAGGGAGGACAAAAATTCCGCTGTATCCACGCCTTTATAAAGCTCTTTTGCAAATTTTCTCAACTGCGGGATACGTACTCCGATAACTGTATCGGGAGATATATTCGGCATAAGCTTGCATTGGAAAAGCTTATATTCTTCGTTTTTCATTTCAAACAGCTTTTTTCGTATTTCTTCGTTTGTCATTTTCTCACCGTGTTTTTTTCTTACATTATAAACTATCAACGGTGATGTGTCAATGCGTGTTTCAACCGAGTCTTTCAAAATAATTGCGAATTATTAAATAAAATTATAAATAAGTTGTTGATTTTGTCATTCTTTTATGTTAAAATGGCAAATCATGAGTTAAATATTACCGAAAGGAAATAAAGAAATGTTAAATGTTGCCGTGATAGGTTTCGGTACGGTCGGAAGCGGTGTTTGCGAACTGCTTACGAATAATGCCGATATTATCGAAAAAAATGCAGGCGAAAAAATCAATCTTAAGTATATATGCGATATACGTGAATTTCCCGACTCACCGTTTGCAGATAAAATGGTGAAGGATTTTGAAGTTATCGCAAACGATCCCGAAGTAGACGTTGTTGTTGAAACGATGGGCGGAAAAACGATAGCTCATAAATTTACGACTATGGCTCTTGAAAAAGGCAAAAGCGTAGTTACATCCAATAAAGAAATAGTTTCATATTGCGGTGTTGAGCTTATGAAAAAAGCAGAAGAAAACGGCGCAAGATATCTTTTTGAAGCAAGCACGGGCGGTGCTATCCCCGCACTTACTCCTATTGCTCAGTGCCTTGCAGCAAACAGAATATCACGTATAGCAGGTATACTCAACGGTACGACCAACTATATTCTTACAAATATGTTCACACACGGTAAGAGCTACGAAACGGCACTTTCCGAAGCACAGGCGAAGGGCTATGCCGAAAAAGATCCCACAGCTGACGTTGAGGGACTCGACACGTGCCGTAAGATATGTATCCTCGGCGCGATAATGTCAGGCAGTCTTGTTTGCCCTGATGACGTAAAAGCAGTCGGTATCTCAAAGATCACACGTAAAGACGTTGCGGCGGCTGAAGCTTTCGGATGCAAGATAAAGCTTTTGGGCGTTGCGGAGATGAAGGACGGCAAGCTGTTCCTTGAGGTATCTCCTTACTGTATTGCTGACAACGTTCCGCTTTACGGAATTGAAGACGTTTTCAACGGTATTATGGTCGATACGGATGCCGCAGGCACGGTAATGTTCTACGGACGCGGTGCAGGTAAGCTTCCCACAGCAAGCGCTGTTGTTTCCGATATCATAGATATTGCGGCAAGAAAGAATGCAAAATCGCAGTTTGATATGTGGAAGGACGGAAAAGAGATCATCGCAACTGATGAAAGAAAGCTTTCTTACCTTTTGCGCATAGGCGGCGACTGTGAGAAATTCAAAGATAAATATGCACCTGAAGCTTTCATCGTTGACGAAGGACTCATATCCGTCGTAACCAAGAAGCTGTCGGTCAGCGAGTACGATGCATATGTTTCGGATCTTGTACAAGACGGATATACCGTTATATCTTCGTATAAGGTTTTTGAATAAAGTTTTATCTGTAATAATTACAGCGTAAAGTTTCAATATACCGTCAGTCATACTTCAAAATTCTGTCACATAAAAAGAGGATAATCGGTACAGTACACTGAAAAGATCAGTACATAATTTGAAAGGATGAGTACGATGGATAATAATTTCAACAATTACGGTGAAAACGAAAACGAAAATTTAAACGTGTCGAAAGAAACGGTGGATCCAGAACCCGATGTCGATAAAAATGCGCAGGACGGCAGAACGGAAGAATATGCTTCTTTTCAGAACCGCTACAGCAGTGAAACGAGGAGCTATTCGTATAATCCCGACCCTGTCGCGCCTGTTAAGAAAAAGAAAAACTATGCGCCCGTCGTGGCGGTATGCGTAATACTTGCTTTGCTTCTTTGTGCCGGTGCGTTTCTTATAGGAAGATTTTTCGGAAGCGGCAATAATGACGAGCCGAAAGGCCCCATAGCAGACGCAGACAGTACAAACGCTTCTGCTGACGGCGGCGTTACCGCAAGCGATCAGACACTTGCGTATAACAACACGATAGTCGAAGAAGACGACTTGGTAAAGGTCGTAACCAATACCGTCGATTCAGTCGTTGAAATACAGACTGAAAGTGTCGTTTACGGCTCATTTTACGGTCAGAGCGTTTCACAAGGCGCAGGAAGCGGTGTGATAGTAACACCCGACGGATTTATCGTGACGAATAACCACGTCATAGACGGTGCGGAAAAGGTTACGGTAAGACTTAGAAACGGTGAGGAATACGCTGCCGTTATATGGGGCGTCAATACGAAAAACGACCTTGCCGTTATCAAAATAGAAGCTACGGGACTTTCGGCGGCAACGTTCGGAAATTCCGACAATCTCAAGGTAGGTCAGTCGGTCATTGCTATCGGCAACCCTTTAGGTGAGCTTGGCGGTACTGTAACCACGGGAATAGTATCAGCTCTTGCACGTGAAATAAAAGTTGATAACAAAATGATGACTCTTATACAGACCGATGCTCCCGTAAATCCCGGTAACTCGGGCGGAGGACTTTTCAACCTCGTAGGTGAGCTTATCGGTATCGTAAACGCAAAATCGTCGGGCAGCGACGTGGAAGGCATCGGATTTGCAATACCTTCATCAACGGCACGAGAGATAGTTCAGAATATAATAGCAAATAAATCCTCAACAGATAAAGCGTATCTCGGTGTTGAGATCGCACAGACGAGGCAGGGATACGTTTATATATCAAAGCTGATCGACGGATATGATGCACAGAAGTCGGGGCTTAAAAAGAACGATATAATATTGAGTGTTGACGGAAATATGATATCTTCACCGAACGTACTGTCGTCGCTTGTATCATCGTACTGTGTCGGTGATACGGTCGAGTTTGTTATATACCGTGATAATAAATCACAGATAATCAACGTAACTTTTGATACTCCCCGTCCTGCGGATGTGAATTGAATAATAAAAAGCGTTTGCCCGGTATACCGCACGGCAAACGCTTTGTTCGTATATCGAAAACGATTTTATGTTTTTTGAACTTCATTTTTTTGAACTTCATAAAAATATATCTAAATAATTCAAAATATCTATTGAAATATTGGAAAAAGTGTGATATCATATACAGAGTAAATAATTATGTATGTTTTACATAGGAGGAACTTATGAAAAAAATCAGAATAGGCGTTTTGGGCGTTTACCGCGGAACAAGTATGATAAACTACTGCCGCGCTGCCGATAACGCAGAGCTTGTTGCTATCTGTGATAAGTGGGTGGAAGGTATCGAAAAGCATAAGATAAGCCATCCCAACGAAGGAATCACTTATTACACAGATTTTGATGAGTTTATAAACCACGATATGGACGCTGTTGTTCTTGCAAACTACGCTAACGAACACGCTCCTTTCGCTGTTAAGTGCCTTAAGAAGGGACTTCACGTATTCAGCGAAGTGCTTCCCGTTCAGACAATGAAGGAAGCTGTTGAACTCGTTGAAGCTGTTGAAGAATCCGGAAAGGTATATGCATACGGTGAAAACTACTGCTATATGCCCGCTCCCATGGAAATGCGTAAGCTTTACAGAGAAGGCGTTATCGGTGAATTCGAATACGGTGAAGGTGAATACATCCACAACTGCGAATCCATCTGGCCCAGCATTTCTTACGGTGATCCCAAGCACTGGAGAAACGTAATGCACGCAAACTTCTACTGCACACACTCTCTCGGTCCGATCATCCACGTTACAGGTCTTCGCCCCGTTTCCGTTGTAGGTTTTGAGGGTACGAAGGTAGACCGCCGTCGCCGTACAGGTAACAAGGCAGGTCAGTTCGGTATAGAAATGGTAACGTTTGAAAACGGCGGTATTGCAAAGAGCGTTCACGGCGACCTTTACAAGAACTCCATCTGGTACACGTTCTACGGCTCAAAGGGTAGAATGGAAAGCGCAAGAGAAGATGCAATGAACGGCGGTCCTACACACCTTTACGTAAACGCTGATAAATATGACGGTGAATACGCACCCGAAGACGTAAAGAGCTACAAGCCCGAATGTAACGAGCTTTCCGCTTCCTTCGGTCACGGCGGTTCCGACTACTACTCAATGTATCACTTCGTTGAGAAGATAAAGGGTAATGACGATGCCGATATCATCGACGTTTACGAAGCTATCGATATGGGTATCACAGGTATGTTCGCTTACCGTTCCGTTCTTCAGGGCGGTATCACACTCGAAGTTCCCAACATCAGAGACAAGGCAGTAAGAGAAAAGTACAGAAACGATACAACATGTACTGTTCCCGAAGTTGCCGGTGATATGCTTATCCCGACGTTCTCCAAGGGTACTCCCGAAATTCCCGATGAAGTTTACGCAAAGATGAGAAGACTCTTTGAAGAAGAGCTTGCATCCGGCGAAGGCTACATCTCCGCTGCATTTACACAGGGTAGTGTAAAGAAAGACGAAGACGGCGAAGACAAGGAAGACAAATAAGAATAATATATATAATGATACTCACATCCACACGGGTGTGAGTATTATTGTAATATAAGATAAGGAACACAAATGGCAGATCCGGCAAGACTTGAAAAAAGATATATCGCCGAGGCGGTTAAAAAAATCAAAGAATCAGAAAAAAGATATTCCGACGTTGTAAGTGACGTAGAAAAGATAAAAAAACGCATATCGCTCATAGCTGAAAAGCTTTGTGAAAAAGAAGCGGATAAAATGATAGCCGAAATGGACGTTGAAGTTTTAAGCGGTGAGGAAAAGGGGATACGGGTATCGTATCTCAAAGAAAGCGGATTGTTAACCGTTGGCGACGTTCATAAAGCATCATTACAAAAAATAGCGGAAATAAAGGGCATAAGCGACTCGGGCGCTGTAAAAATAAAAGAAATTGCCGAAAATATCGTCTTGAAAGCAAAAGAAAACGCTCGTGTATCCTTGTACGACGAAAACGGAAAACCGAATTCAAATGATGCAATATACGATCTTTATTCCGTTATAAACGCATCGTATGAAATTGCTTTTGCTGAAAAAATGTATTCGGAGAACAAAGACAGTAACGCACAGCTTATAAAAAAAGCAAAGGCATCAACGTCTTTTTTCGGCAGACTTTTTTCTTCAAAAAAGAAAAAAGAAGAGGGAATTGAGGCGTGCCGGACACTCGTCGATTTATCAGAAGGCGAATACTGCCTTCAAGGAGAAAAAACGTACATTGAATACAGAAGAATAAACGCTGTATCACGTACTGAGAAAATAAAGGATTTTGAAAATTATCCTGCAAAATACGTTGCCGCATTTGAAAAGTTTTTGCCGTTCGGAACGGTCAAAAGCAGTGTGTACAGCGGTATTTCCGAGGAGCTCGCGGATAAAATAAACGCATATGATATAGATCTTTCGTATATGAAGGCGACACTTCGTTCGTATCAGCTTTTCGGAACGAAATATATACTGTACGGAGAAAACATTCTGCTCGGTGATGAAATGGGTCTTGGAAAAACCGTTGAAGCAATAGCCGCTATAGCGAGCCTTTATGCAGAAGGAAAGACACATTTTATGGTCGTATGTCCTGCAAGTGTTCTTGTGAATTGGTGCCGTGAAATAGTACAGCATAGTATGCTTGCAGTCGTAAAGATACACGGAGCTGACGATGAAGCTGTTGAAAAATGGATAAAGGAAGGCGGAGTTGCGGTAACTACGTACGAGTCAATAAGCAGATTTACTCTCCCCGACGATTTTACCTTTTCAATGCTTACACTTGATGAAGCGCATTACGTTAAAAATCCGAAAGCACAGCGTACTCTGGCAACGCAGCGCCTTATCAAAAAAACTGAAAAAACTCTCTTTATGACGGGTACACCTCTTGAAAACAGAGTAGACGAAATGTGTTTTCTTGTGAGCCTTCTTAATAAAGATATTGCAGATAAAATAGAGGGTATGAAGTTTTTATCCGCTGCCGAAAGCTTCCGTCAACAGCTTGCGCCCGTCTATCTCCGCCGTGTGCGCGAGGATGTCCTGAAAGAACTTCCCGAGCTTATTGAATACAGACAATGGTGCGAGATGACCGCAGAAGACAAAAAAACGTACCGTGAAGCCGTAATGTCTGAAAACTTTATGGCTATGCGCCGTGTTTCCTGGCACGTAGACGATATATCACGTTCGTCAAAAGCGCATACTTTGATTGATATATGCGACGAATCACGTGATGATGACAGAAAAATAATCGTTTTCTCGTTTTTCAGAGATACGCTTTCAAAGGTTGAAAAAATCCTCAGTGACAGAAAGAACTTTACAATAACGGGTGATATTTCTCCCGAGGAAAGACAGAATATTCTTGATGAATTTAAAAAAGCCCCCGCAGGTTCTGTGCTTATCGCACAGGTACAGGCAGGAGGAACAGGGCTTAATATACAGACGGCAAGCGTTATTGTATTCTGCGAGCCTCAGCTCAAACCGTCGATCGAAAACCAGGCTATATCGAGAGCATACCGAATGGGACAGCTTCGTTCGGTACTTGTGTACAGACTTTTGTGCGATGAAACGGTTGACGAAAGGATCATCGAATTGCTTGAAGAAAAGCAAAATATTTTCGATAACTTTGCAGATGAATCCGTAATGGGTGAAAAGTCGATGGCGATAGATAACAACGCCGTGAAAGAAATCATTGCATCTGAAAAAGCGAAAATGCAAAGTGCATAGTTAGGAGAAAAAATGCAAGAACTTATAATAAGAAAAGGCAGACCGCTTACGAAAGAAATGCGATCGCCTTACGAAATGGGCTGTTACGATCTTCTTGACAGCCTCGGTATAGAATATCACCGCATAGACCACGAGCCTGCGGACAGTATGGAATTGTGCCGTGAGATAGACAAGGTCCTCGGAACAGAAATGTGTAAAAATCTGTTTTTGGCAAACAGACAGATGACGGATTTTTATCTGCTTATGACAGTCGGTGA
>JAZOSS010000006.1:0-14133 GCA_045657205.1 Eubacteriales bacterium | reverse complement strand
ATAATTAAAAAACAAGCTGTATTGAATGTGAAATTCCACATCCAATACAGCTTTTATATTGAATACTTATAATGTACCCAAACGCGGCGGAGATGCTTTTTTTAGGATGATCAAAACTGAAATTGAAAATATAAATTTATTTAGAAACGTCCTTTATATAAACTTTCTGTCGTAAAGGCAGGCGGCGATAAGTACGACAAGGCAGGATCCTGCATTGTGCACGAGTGCGCCCGTTACGGGATCAAGCAGATTTAAAAGAGAAAGGATGATTGCCGCGGCGTTTATTATAAGGGATAAGGATATACTGAATTTTATCGTGTTAAGCGTTGCTTTTGCAAGACGTTTAAGGTAGGGAAGCTTTTTGATGTCATCACCGAGAAGAACGATGCCCGATGATTCCTCTGCGATATCGCTTCCGATACCGCCCATGGCAATACCGACGTCGGCACGTTTGAGAGCAGGGGCGTCGTTTACTCCGTCACCTATCATACACACGGTCTTACCGCTTGCTTTTAGCTGTTCTATGCACGTCACCTTGTCTTCGGGCAGAAGGTTTGCTTTTACGTTTTCGATGCCCGTTTTCTGTGCAAACATCCTTGCCGTTTCCGCGTTATCACCCGTAAGCAAAACGGAAGATACGTTTTGTTTTGAAAGAGCTTCGATGACGTCTTTGGAGTCCTCGCGGAGCTTGTCGGACAAAGCGATAATTCCGATAAGCTCGCCGTTTCGAGAACAGATGACGAAAGCCTTGCCATCGCTTTTTAATCTGTCGAGAGCTGATAATGCTTCATTCGGAATAATAATTCTGTTGTCCGTCATAAGTCTTTCGTTACCGCACAGCATTTTATTTCCGTCAACGGATGCCGTTATGCCTTTTCCCGATTCCATCAGAAAATCCGTAACGCCGGCACTTGACGTGTCTATTTTGAGTTTTTGACAATGTGAAACGATGGCACGTGATATGGGATGACCGCTCAGAGTTTCGGCACGTGTGACGGATGAAAGAAGCTCTTTTTCCGATACGCCAAAGGGGATAACGTCGCATATTTCAAGCGAACCGTACGTTATAGTGCCTGTTTTGTCAAAGGCGACCGTGTCAACTTTACCCATATTTTCAAGTGCTTCGCCCGACTTGATTATAACACCGTGCTTCGTTGCCTGACCTATTGCCGCCATTATAGCCGTCGGCGTTGCAAGCACGAGCGCACAAGGACAGAAAACAACGAGAACGGTGACGGCACGCTGTATATCAAACGGAGGAATAAAGTATGCGATGATCGCTATCAGAAGTGCGACGGGAACGAGGATACTTGCCCATTTGTCAGCCGTTCTGTGCATAGGAGCTTTCTTTTCTTCTGCTTCCTTTATAAGACGGATGAGTTTGTTAAGAGAGCTGTTTTCGCCGACACACGTGACAACGGCGTCGAATGCACCGAAGCAGTTGACCGTACCGCAGAAAACTTCATCACCGACTGTTTTGTCGTATGGCACGGATTCACCCGTTACGATTGATTGATCAACTGACGTTTCACCCTTTATTATCCTGCAGTCGGCAGGTATTTTTTCACCGGGAAGTATGCGTATTATATCACCTTCGCAAAGTGTGTCGGCGCGGATCATTTCTTCTTTTTCGCCGTTCAGCTTTCTTGCCGTATCGGGGGCAATTTCCATAAGCTTTTTAAGTCCGCGTTTGGCTCTTTTCGTCGTCATATCTTCAAGCAGCTCACCTATAGCCATAATAAATGCAACCTCACCTGCGGCAAACAATTCGCCTATGTATATTGATGCACCCATTGCAATGGATATAAGAAGTGCCGATGATATTTTTGCAAGCCCCTTGTTGCGTATCAGCTTGCGAATGGCGTTGAACAGTAACGGCAATCCCGATAATATTACGGTTATTATTGCAGGATCAAAAATAAATTCGGTTTTTGTAAGACTTAAAATAAGGCTCAAAGCAAGGCAAACACCGCTTATTGCAAGTGATATCTTGCTTTCGAGTATTTCAAACAGTATTTTCATAATATAAAAATTCCTTTCTTGCAACTGCTCTGATGATATTATATGTGCATCTGACAGAAAAATCAACACACAAACAAGTCATAGTGTAAGATACTGAACAAAATGTACGAAATGTACATTCTTTTCACTTGACAGCGATAAAATACAGATATATAATAAAGTCGTAGGAGATGATAGTGTGGACAGAAGACAGCAAAAAACGAGGGCTCTTATTTTCAATTCATTCAATACCTTGTTAAAAACGAAAAGATACGACCGTATAACCGTACAGCAGATAATCGACGGTGCAAACGTCGGACGCAGTACGTTTTATTCTCATTTTGAAACGAAAGACGATCTGCTTTATGAAATGTGTACGGATATTTTCGGCCACGTTTTTGCAAAGGAGCCGATAATGTGCGAGAAAACACACGATTTTTCCGACTGTGAGGCAGACCTTAAAACAAAACTCACCCACTTGCTTTACCACGTCAAATACAGCAGATCCGACATTTCGGGTATACTTACCTGCGAGGGCGGGGAAGTGTTTATGAAATATTTCAAAGAGTATCTTTCACAGCTTTTTTCAGATCACATTGATGATTTTACACCGAACGTGCGCCGCGATTATTTGTTAAACCACCTTTCCGTAAGCTTTGCCGAAACGGTCAAGTGGTGGATAAAGGACAAAACACAGATACCACCCGAACAGCTTTCCGAGGACTTTTTATCTCTTATACCGAAAAAATAAAAACAGACAACCTATATATAAAAACACTTGCGTATCACAGCAGATAAGCAAGTGTTTTTGTATTATTCTAACAAAGGTTTTTTCTCAAAAATCAACTTGAGTCAACCTCTTATTTATTTTTTGAATATTGAAAATATACCTTTCTTTTCTTCGGTGCTTCTTTCGATTTTTAAAAGCTTGTATCCCGCTTTTTCAACTGCTTGTCTGAGTTGTTCGTCGCTTATTTTTTTATCGGTTATTATTACCGTTTTCTTGTCTTTGTGAAAGGATGATACTTTTGTTGTACCAAGCATCTTTTTTGCCGTTTCATTCATGTGTGCTTCGCATCTAACACACATCATACCGTCAATATTAAGCGTTATTTTTTCCATAATTGCCTCCAAGTTAGCCTTTGCTAACATCATTATACACCTTTTTTGCTTTTTGTCAAGGCACAGTAAGAAAGAAAAAAACGGTAATTTGAGAAATTTTTTTGAAAAAACACTATACAAATTAAAAAAAGTGTGATAAAATAACTTCCGTAATTTTATTACCACAAAGGAGTCTTACGTATGAAAAAGATTTACGAAGGAAAAACAAAGGACGTTTACTCACTTGATAACGGAAATGTAATGTTGAAGTTCAAGGATGACTGCACGGGAAAAGACGGCGTGTTCGATCCCGGTGAAAACACTGTCGGACTTACGATCGAAGGCATAGGCCGTGCAAACCTTGAAACATCTATCCACTATTTTGAATTGCTCAAAGCTGCAGGTATCAAAACCCACTACGTCAGTGCAAATCTTGACGATGCAACGATGGAAGTTCTTCCCGGTAAGGTGTTCGGTAAGGGACTTGAAGTTATTTGCAGACTCGTTGCAACGGGTAGCTTTATCCGCAGATACGGCGAATATATCGAAGACGGTACACCTCTTGAAGGCGGATACGTTGAATGTACGTTCAAGAATGATGCAAAGGGAGATCCGCTTGTAACAGGCGAAGGTCTTGCGGCACTCGGCGTAATGACTCCCGCTATGTTCGAGAGCATGAAGGAGCAGACACTCAAGATCACAAAGATAGTTGCAGACGATCTTAAATCCATCGGACTTGATCTTTGGGATATCAAATTTGAGTTCGGTTACAATAACGACGAGGTAATACTCATCGACGAAATAGCATCAGGTAATATGCGTGTTTACAAAGACGGCAAGATCGTTGATCCCGTTGAGCTTACAAAGCTTATACTTAACAGATAAAAACGTATAGAATTTTTGGCAGAGAAGATGTTTTCTCTGCCAATTTTCATTTATTATTCGCAAAAGGTTGATTAATATGAAAAAATATGGTACAATATATCGTATTACATATTAGGAGTTTGAAAATGAGTGAGATAATTTCATTTATAAGCAATGCGCTTTACAGCTACGTGCTTATCATAATACTTGTTCTGGCAGGCCTTTATTTTACATTAAGGTCACGTTTTGCACAGTTCAGGCTTTTAGGTCAGCAAATAAAGTCAGTTACCGAAAAGCCGACGGACGGAAAAAGCGTTTCGTCCTTCCAGGCACTTATGGTATCAACGGCTTCCCGCGTCGGTACGGGAAACATCGTCGGTGTGTCAACTGCTCTTTGCCTTGGCGGTTTCGGTTCCGTTTTCTGGATGTGGATAATTGCCCTTATCGGCGGTGCATCCGCTTTGGTTGAAAGCACTTTGGCACAGATCTATAAAAAGAGGGGCGAAAACGGCGAAAGCCACGGCGGTCCCGCATATTATATACAGACGGCTCTCGGTTCAAGAGGTCTTGCCGTGCTTTTTTCCGTTCTTCTGATAATAACGTACGGCTTTGGATTCAATATGCTCGCATCGTATAATCTGCAGTCAACTTTCTCGGCGTACAGCTTTTATGATAAACAGTATTCCCCCTGGATAATAGGCTTTATTATCGCCGCCGTTGTCGGATACTGCCTGCTTGGCGGAGGAAAACGTATAATAAAAGCAACATCGGCACTCGTTCCGATAATGGGTGTGGCGTATGTGGCGGTTGCGCTTGTCGTCGTTGCTATGAATATCACATCACTTCCCGGCGTCTTTTCACGTATATTTACGGAAGCGTTTGATTTCCGTGCAATATTCGGAGGCTTCAGCGGTTCGTGCATTATGTACGGTATAAAAAGAGGACTTTTCTCAAACGAAGCAGGTGTCGGCTCTGCCCCCAATGCTTCGGCATCCGCTGACGTAAGCCATCCTGTAAAGCAGGGGCTTGTGCAGATCCTTTCGGTATTTATAGATACGATCCTCATATGCAGTGCAACGGCGTTTATGTGTATGTGTTCGGGTGTTGAGCCCACAAGCGAGCTTGCGGGAGCACCGTATATACAGACCTCTCTTGCAACGGTTTTCGGTGATTTCGGCCCGATATTTATAACAGCCGCAATGATACTGTTCGCTTTTACAACGCTTTTGGGTAACCTTTATTACGTAGATCAATGTATATTCTTCATACTTAAAAAAGAACCGAGTAAGAAATTTGAAACTGTGTACCGCATAATAGCATCGCTTGTTATTTTCATAGGTGCGGGACTCAGCGCAGGACTTCTCTGGGATATTGCAGATATCACGATGGGAGCTATGACGATAATAAATATTCCCGTTATCGTAATACTCGGCAAATATGCTATGCGTGCGCTTAACGATTACGATAAACAGCGTAAAGAAGGGAAGGATCCCGTTTTCAAAGCGGAAAATATCGACCTTCCGCACGACGTTGATTATTGGAACTGATTACAAGGAATAAAAAATGTCTGATGTTTTTTACAGATTTTCTCCTGTAATACAGGATTATATCTACAGCCATAACTGGCAGTCGTTAAGAGCGGTGCAAACGGCTGCCGCCGAGGTGCTGTTTGAAAGTGAACATAACCTTTTGCTTACTTCCTCCACCGCATCGGGAAAAACGGAGGCAGCGTTTTTTCCTATTATTTCAATGCTTTCCGAAGATCCTGCACAAAGTGTAGGCGTGCTTTATATAGCACCCTTGAAAAGCCTTATAAACGACCAGTTTTTAAGACTCGACGAGCTTTTGCGTCAGTGTGATATACCTGTGTTTCATTGGCACGGTGACGTTTCTATGTCGCATAAAGGAAAGCTTTTGAAAAATCCGAAAGGAATACTGCAGATAACACCCGAATCGCTTGAAAGTATGCTGATGAACAGATCAAACGATATCGTACGTCTGTTTTGCGATTTAAGATTTATCGTTATCGACGAGATACACATACTCACGGGAACGGATAGGGGAAATCAGATAATATGCCAGCTTAACCGTATTGCAAAAATAATCGGTAAAGACGTGCGCCGTGTCGGACTTTCGGCAACCGTCGGCGATATGGAAATAGCTAAAAAATGGCTCAGCGGCGGCTCTTACCGCTTTTGTGAAGCACCCGTGCTGAACGAAGGGAAGACGTCGTGGCGCCTTGCTCTTGAACATTTTTATATCCAAAACGAAAAATTCGATCAAACGAATTCGGAATATTCATCAAAAACAAGCGACGTTCAGTCGCTTGTCGAAGAAAAAACAAAAGACCCCGTAAGCCGCCGTGCAGTCATTGATGCAGGGTACGAATACGTCTACGATTGCGTAAAGAATAAAAAAAGCCTTGTGTTTTCAAACTCAAGAGAACAAACGGAATATATTACGGCAACCTTGCGACAGATCGCGGAAAACAGAAACGATCCCGATATTTTTCTTATACATCACGGAAATCTTTCGGCGTCTTTGCGTGAAGAAGCTGAATTTAAAATGAAAAACGATGAGTATAACGTCGTTACGTGTGCGACCGTAACGCTTGAACTCGGTGTCGATATCGGCAGACTTGAAAGAATAATGCAGATAGATTCACCGAATACCGTGTCGAGCTTTTTACAAAGACTCGGACGAAGCGGAAGACGCGGCTCACCTCCTGAAATGTTTATGGTGTTCAGAGAGGAAAATCCGCTGCCCGAAACGCCTATGCCGCAGCTTATTCCGTGGGAGCTTATCAGAGCAATAGCGATAATTCAGCTTTACGCAGAGGAAAGATTTATCGAACCGCCGAGCGAAAAAAGACTGCCTTTTTCGCTTTTGTTTCAGCAAACGCTGTCTATACTTTTTTCATCGGGTGAATTAACGGCAAAGGCACTTGCGGAGCGTGTTTTATCACTTCCGCCGTTTGCAAACGTGACGAAGCCCGAGTATAAATCGTTGCTTGTAAGTATGATAAAGAACGATTATATTCAGATGACCGAGGAAAAAACGCTCATAATCGGACTTGCAGGGGAGAGAATAGTAAACAGCTTTAAATTTTATGCTGTGTTCAAGGATACGGAAAACTTTTCCGTACGTTGCGAGTCTGACGAGATAGGCACGATAACGACACCGCCGCCCGTCGGCGACCGCTTTGCTTTAGCCGGCAGAGTGTGGGAGGTAACGGAGCTTGATATACAAAGAAAGCTCATTTACGTCAAAGGCGTTAAAGGTAAAATGGAAGTTACCTGGCCGGGTGAAAGCGGGGAAATACACACGCGTATTCTTGAAAGAATGAAACAGGTGCTGTGTGAGGATAAGGTATATCCGTATCTGAAACCGAATGCTGAAAAAAGGCTTGGTATCGCACGTAAGGTTGCACGGAACGCAGGACTTGACGGTAAGTATCTCATACCGCTCGGCGGAATGACGTACTGTATGTTCCCGTGGCTCGGCACAAGAAGCTTCAGAACGCTTAGAAAGCTGATGGCGAAAAATTCAAAGTATCTGAACGTGTCGAATATAGAGTTTGACGGATGCTGTTATCTTACGTTTAAATACGAAGGGAACAGCGAAAGAGAGCTTATAAGTAAGCTGTACGCACTTTGTGAAGACGGCTTTGATAAAAACGAGCTTGTTGCCGTGTCCGAAGTTCCGATATTTGAAAAGTACGACGAGTATATCCCGCACGAGCTTTTGAGAACGGCGTACGCCGAGGACAGACTCAGAGAAGATGAAGTGGTAAAACGCGTATCGGAAATGTATAAAAATATAAATAATGAGTTTTAAATACAAAAAAGCCTTCGTTTGAGAAGGCTTTTTGAAATTAGGTGTTACTACAGATTATTGCTTCGACAAAAAAATGCAGATATCACTCACACCTCATCCACCGCTAACGCAGTTCGGTGTTCTCTTAGGGGTTTACACGGCTTTCGGAAAGGTGCAAGGCAATATTTTTTATGATTTCATCATATTCAGCGGCGTGAACTGTTGCATCTGCAACGCCCCACTCAAGTGCAACCCTAAACCAGTATGCCGCTTGTGGAAGATTATTTGCATTTTTGTATTCACTCACGAGTAGCCAACTTGCTTCTGCGTTACCGCATTGCGCTGCTTCTGTGAGTATAGATACTTTTTGCTCGTGTGATGATTGCTTGGCCAAATCCAACAACGCAGAATGATTTTTGCTATTGGCGGCTTTTTGTAACAATTCCAATGGTTTATCTTCATAAATGACATTTTCACCTTTTAGTTGTTTTGCTAGATGATATGCAGCAAAAGGATTGCCTTCCTCTGTCATTTGTTCAAGGGTAGGCTGATCTTCATTGCCTGTATATCCGCTTTTCATAGCGGCGATTTCCTGATCGTTTGCTGCTATGCGATATTTTGCGAAATCCTGCACAGCTGTAGATACGTGCTCTTTGATTTTTGCCTGTATTTCGGGTGTTTGATAAACTGCTTCGGTATGTTTTGCTTTCCATTTCATATAAATGACGGTAAAGAACAGCGCATATATACCAAAGGTTAGAGGAGTCAACAGGACAAGAATCAGATATTTTATAAATAGTTGTCCGCCTGTACCGTTAAATTCCAACGGACTGCCGCCGATATGGGTATGCTTTGCTTCCCATTTCAATACCATCTTATCCGCCCACGCCTTTCCGATACCATAGGTAAACAATGTGAGAACGAGTGAGAGAATATGTATTCCGAGATAACCGCCGGCGCCGCCAGAAAAATAACTCTCAATTGGGTTTTTTTCATCGGCATAAACTGTGTGTTTTACAGTCCATTTTTTCATTCCCAAGCCAAACCATATACCGTAAATACCAAAGGTGATGATAGTTAGAAACACCCATAACAGATATTTACCGATCAACTGATGACCGCGACCGTTAAACTTCAACCGTCTGCCATGAATAACGGTGTGATTCATTTCCCAACTTTGTACCATACAGAACATCCAAGGAAATGCGATGCCAAAAGTAATAGTGCATACCAAAGCCGAGAGTATTATATAACCGATAAGCTGCCAAGTGTTGCCGTCAAAGTATGAACTCTCCCCTATGGCGACATTTACCGTTTCCTTTCCTGCGATTATCGCCGCTATTGCGATTGTTGTACCAACAATAATCACAGTCACAATAAGTAGAATATTAGTTATTATCATTTTTTCTTCCTCCGTATTCTGCAAATAAAAAAGTGCGCCTACCGAAGTAAACGCACAAAAACGCAAACTCCGATAGTCGCCAAACTAATCATTGCAAAGTGGGCATAACCACATACACAAAGCGGAATTTGCATTTTATCAAATTCAAACTTTGTGCACGAAGAAAAGCATAACTTCCCATATGAAAATTATACCGACTCTGCAATATTCGATTAGTTTGGCAAATACATTTTAACTGTATTTTTTGTAAAATTCAATATAAAGATGCAAAAATTTTCAAAATGGTAACAATGTTAAATGGTAAATGTATAAGTTGATACAAAAGGTCGGTTGGAAAATCCCAACCGACCTTGTTTGTTTTGCGTATTCGAAGCGATGCTGTAGGGGTTGGCGCCTCGACAACCCGTTAGAAGTACATTTTATTTTTTTAAATTCCTTATAAATTCATCGCTTATTATAGCGCAGGTGTGTATGGATCTGTATTTTCCTTTTATGTACATACTCGATCTTGCACAGCCCTCGTACGTCATACCGCATTTTTCCATAACACGCAGACTTGCGCCGTTTCCGTCCATACAACGGGCGTAAATACGGTGGAGGTTTAAAGTCATAAACCCCTCATACATTATTTTTTGTAAGGCTTCCGTTGCGTAGCCTTTTTTTGCGTAATTGGGATTTATCACGTAGCCGACTTCGCCTGCATTGTTTTCAATATCAAACGACGTAAAACCGCAAGTGCCTATCATCTTGTTTTCAGTCTTCAAAACGACAGCCCAATCGTAAAATTCACCGTCGTAGTATTGATCCTGCACGAGCTTGAGATATCTTTTCGTGTATTCTTCGTTTTTGTGAGAGTACCACGTTAAATATTCCGTCACGGAATCAAGGGAAGAGTATTCAAACATATCTGTGTAATCAGACACTTTTATTTTTCTCAGAATAAGATTTTCGGTTTCAAAGGTCGGTACGTGTCTGAAATATCTTTTTATCAAATGTTTTTCCATTTATATCCGCCTTAAAAGTAGTATACTGATATTATACTCAAATTTTCCGAAAATGTAAATACCGTGTTGAAATTTAAATCAAAAAGAAAAAAGTTTCAAAAAAACTTTTAGTCGATGTGTAGAAATTTTTGCTCATTTTTTGTGCATTCTGCACAACACAAAACACACTTAACAAAAGGATGTGAAGTTTTGGGAGTTTAAACAAGGTGAATTAAATTTACCGCACCTCTATACAATCGACAAAAAATAACCTAAAATTTACACATTGGTTTTATAAAGTTAAGCGAAAGGACATAAAAACTTCGATATGCTTGAACGAGAAAAGAACTAAAGGTGAATACAATTCACCACACTTCCGGGCTTTTTTTGCTATTGCCGGGGGTGTGAATTTGTCGGATAAAAAACACCACGCTCGGTTATAAATTGTTCACAGTAATTCAAAAAAAGCTCTGAAAAAGCGGATGTATCACACTTGACAATCTCGGTAATATGTGTTATTATAAATATAAATATGAAATGGTTAAATAGAAAATCGCTCGGATTGTGTCGGTTTTTTGTTTATTCCTGCAAGTTTTCAACTTGTTTTCAGTTAAATTTCACAGGAGGAAGCACCCAATGAGAAAATCAAAATTGACAAGAGCTTTGATTGTTTTTCTCGCCCTGCTGACGGCAGTATCGCCTGTAGGCATCAATGCGGCTGAAGGTACGTCAACGACCACAAGTATCGAAGATGTACGTGAGTTGCTTGAAGCGCAGACATACTTTGACTATCTGCAGGAGAACAACAACCTCGGAATAACCGACGGCGAAGGCTCCGTTACTATTAATGCAGCGGAAAACTTCACGTTCACGGCTGACGAGGAATACGGAAAAGAAGGTGACGATGCTTCGTCAGTAGCTGATCCGGACGGAGAAAAGGGCAATGTCCTTTACGTTCCCGCTACAGGTACGGTATCGTGGCCCGTAACGATCGGTAAGACCGGTTATTACACCATCACACTTACATACAGACCCGTTGAGAATGACTCCGGTTCTGCCAACACCTCTACGATCGAGCGTGTGCTCAGAATAGACGGCAAGGTTCCTTTTAAGGAAGCCAACTATTTTGAAATGACACGTGCGTTTGCGGACGTTTACACGGAAAAGGATGAAAACGGCTCGCCTGCGTTCAAGCTTGACGTAAACGGAAACGATAAGAAGCCTGAAAAGAAGCAGATCTACAACTGGTCGCAGTACAGCCTTTGCGACTCTGCCGGTTACCACATAGATCCCTTCAAGTTTGTTATCGAAGAAGGCGAACACACGATAGCTTTGGAAGCTACGATGAACGATATGTATCTTTCTGAAATCGTTATCGAGCCTGCGAAGACTCCTATTTCATATGAGGAGTATATCGCACAGTACTCCTCGCTTCCCGCTGTCGATGCGTCATTGTCGTATAAGATCCAGGCAGAGTTTCCCACTGCCACGTCCGATCTTACGATCTACGGACTTAACGACAGAACCTCGCCCATTACCGAACCGCAGGACCCTGCCAAGCAGAAGCTTAACACAATAGGCGGAAGCAAATGGCAGACAGTCGGTCAGTGGATCGAATGGACGATACCTGCAGATGCAATAACACAGTCGGGACTTTACAACATCGTTCCCCGTTACTTGCAGAACACACTTGCAGGTCTTTACGTATCACGCCGTATAACGATCAACGGCGAGATCCCCTTTGATGAAGCAAGCTACTTGCAGTTCAGATATGCCGATGATTGGGCTACCGCTTCTCTTAACAACGGAGAAACGGAATTTAAGTTCTATCTTGAGGCAGGCAAAGAGTACACAATCCGACTTGAAGTTGTTTACGGAAGTTTGTACGACGCTCTTCGCCGTTGCGAAGAATCGTTGACGAACATGAACGAAATATACAACTCTATTTTGAGAATCACAGGTCCTTCTCCTGACGAGAATATGGACTACGGCTTTGCAGAGCAGATCTACGATACGATCGTGCTTATGCAGCAGACGAGAGATGAGCTTCAGAATATCGTTAATATGTTCCTTGAAATATCGGGCGGTAAGTCCGCGGAGAACATAGCGACGCTTGAAAAGATCATATTTATCCTTAATAAGATGTGTACCGATGAAGATGAAATAGCGAAGAACCTTGAAAACCTCAAGGTAAACTCCGGTACGCTCGGTACTTGGATAATGAATACGAAGCTTCAGCCCTTGACACTTGACTATCTGCTCGTTCAGCCCGCAGACGGCGAAATGCCCAGAGCAAATGCAAGCTTCTGGGAAGGTCTTTGGTTTGAAGTTAAGTCGTTCTTCCAGAGCTTCGTTATGGATTACAACTCACTCGGTGCATCTGTTGAGATAGATCCCGACGAAGTAGTTGAAGTATGGATCGCAACGAGCCGTGACGAAGCACAGGTTATGCGTGAGCTTGTTGATAAGGGCTGTCCTGTAACCGTAAACCTTAAGCTTGTTGCAGCCGGTACACTTCTTCCCGCAACGCTTGCAGGAACAGGTCCCGATATATCCCTCGCAACGGCACAGACGGATGTTATCAACTACGCGATACGTAGTGCGATAGAACCTCTCTCGCAGTTTGATGACTACTTTGAATATGTCGGAGATGAAAACCGCTTCAACTCTGAAACACTTGTAGGTCTCAGACTTCAGAACCCCGAGATCACAGATGAAAACGATCCCGGATATTACGATTATTACGGTGTTCCCGAACGTCTTAGCTTCGTTATGATGTTCTACCGTAAGGATATATTTGCAGAGCTTGATATCGAAGTTCCCCAGACTTGGGACGATCTTTATGAGATAGTTCCCGACCTTCAGACGAACTACCGTGACGTAGGTATGGCATCCAGCCTTGCAGGTCTTCAGATATTTATGTATCAGCTTGACGAAGACCTCTACAAAGAAAACGGTATGAGAATCAATGTTGACTCGAACACATCGCTTGATTGCTTCAAGAAGCTTTGCGACCTGTTCACATCATACAACTTCCCCAGAGTATACGACCTTGCAACGTATTTCAGAATGGGTGAAATGCCTATCGCTATTGCCGATTATCTGACTTACAACCAGTTCTCGATATACGCTACGGAAATCAAGGGCTTGTGGGAATTCATTCCGCTTCCCGGTACTGTAGATCCCGAAACGGGAAAAATAAATAACTCTGTTCCTTGTTCTGTTTCCGCTGTTATCCTTATGGCAGATGAAAACAGATCGGAAAAAGTAAGAAACGATGCGTGGGAGTTCATCAAGTGGTGGACAGACGCACCCGCACAGAGTGAATACGCAAGACAGTATGAGGCGCTCATCGGTATGGCTGCTAAATACAACACAGCTAATATGGAAGCCCTCAGAAGTATGCCGTGGACCTCTTCTGAAATGAAGAACCTTGAGGCACAGTTCAAAAACCTCAAAGGTACTCCTGAATATCCCGGCGGTTACATTATAACACGTTACGTCGATTTTGCATTCCTCGATGCATACAACAACGGCACGGATCCTGTTGATGCACTTCTTGATAACGTTGTAAATATCAACGCAGAGCTTTCAAGAAAGCGTCAGGAGTTCGGTTTGCCGATTTATGAGGACGTACACGCAAACGACTAATAATAAGAAAAAGGATATTCATTAATATATTACTATAATAGGAGAGTACACACATGTCACAAAATACGGCAGTTAAAACCGGCAGCGTGAAACCGGTATCGCGTAAAGATATGTCGAAATTGCAGTGGACATGGAAAGAAATGAAAAAGTACAAGATGGGTTATGTAATGATTGCGCCCTTCTTCATACTCTTCTTCATTTTCACAGTTATTCCTGTCATTTTGTCGATGTTCTTGAGCTTTACGTCGTTCAACCTGCTTGAATGGCCCAAATGGTTAGGTTTTGACAACTACTTAAGATTGTTTCTTGATGACG
>JAZOSS010000005.1:0-27365 GCA_045657205.1 Eubacteriales bacterium | reverse complement strand
TTGCGGCATCGTCGGAAATACCTTCAGTATGAATGAATCAAGACGTTTTCCCGCATCGTTTTTGCCGACTGTAAGCTCTTTTAAAACAATACTCATTTCTACCTCTTATCTGTTCTGGCGCAGCACTTCAAAGGATAGGATCCCTGCGGCGGATGCTGCGGAAAGCGACTGCATGAATTCACGTCCGTATTCAAGCCGTACGACTGTGTCGGCATTTTGCAAAAGTCCCGATGATATGCCTCTTTTTTCACCGCCGACTATGAGCAAAAGCGGCTTTTTAAGATCTGCATCGTACGCACTTACCGAATCCCTTATACCTGCACACGCTATCTTGTAGCCCTTGCTTTTGAAAAGATGCGTAAGGTCATCCGGTGCTGTGTAAAGCGGTATGCGCTCCGATGCTCCTGCCGATGCACGGCAAACGGTTGCAGATGCTGTCATCCAGTTGCGCGGGGACAGTATCACCCCGTCAGCACCCGACGCGTATATCGAGCGTATCGCGTACCCGAAGTTGTACGGGTCTTCAATGCCCTCGATGTATACGTAAAAACCGCCGTCTTTTATGTCCTTTTCGGTTATTTCTTCTATTTTTCTTTCCGTACAGTATGCGGCAATACCGCCGTGAGTCGTTCCGACGGTTACGGAGGAAAGAACGGAGTCATCAACAAATTCAATGTCAAAGCCGTGAAGCTTTGACATCGCCGTAAGATAGTCAAGCTGTTTTTTCTTTGATCTTACCTTTTCTTTGTCGAAAAGCACTTTCGTTATCTTTCGTGTGCCAAGTTCCGAATTGAGTACGGCGGAAATAGACACCATGCCTTCAAAAATGTATTCTTCTTTGTCAAAAACCTTTTCTTTCATATCAGCTTCCGAATATCCTTATTGCATCAAATATGCTCTTTGCGGTTATTATTTCAATATCTTTTACGTCTTTAAGCTCTTCAAAGTTAAGCTCGGGGAGCATTACACGGCGAAATCCGAGCCTTGCACATTCCTTGACACGCATAGCGGCGTTTCCGACGGCGCGAAGCTCACCTGCAAGACCAAGCTCGCCCATAACGGCAATGTCGTCAGGTAAAGGCTTGTCCTTGATGCTTGATACGAGGGCAAGAGCCAACGCAAGGTCGGCGGCAGGCTCGTCAATACGCAGACCTCCTATGACGTTTATGTATGCATCAAATGATGAAAAACGAAGTCCAAGACGCTTTTCAAGCACGGCAATTATAAGGCAGGCACGGTTTACGTCGTATCCGCTTGACGTCCTTCTCGGGGAAGGGAAATAAGTCGTCGTGACGAGTGCCTGTATCTCGGCAAGAAGCGGACGGCTTCCTTCCACCATACAGACCGTGCAGTTTCCCGATACACCGACGGGACGCCCCGACAAAAGCATTTCCGAAGGGTTCGGAACTTCGCGTAAACCCTTGTCCGTCATTTCAAAAACGCCTATTTCGTTGGTCGATCCAAAACGGTTTTTTGCCGCACGTACGACGCGGACGGACTGATGGCGCTCACCTTCAAAATAAAGCACGGCATCGACCATATGTTCAAGCACCTTCGGCCCTGCTATTGCGCCTTCCTTGTTGACGTGGCCGACGAGTATCATCGAAATACCCTCGCTTTTCGCCTTGTTGATAAAGCACATAGCGCTTTCACGCACCTGCGATACGGCACCGGGGGCGGAATTTATTCTGTCGAGATACATAGTCTGAACGGAGTCGATTATGACGACGGACGGCTTCAGCTTGTCAATGTGGGAAAGTATCTTTTCGACGTTTGCCTCCGTTAAAACGTAAAGGTTGTCCGAACGGGCGCAAAGACGCTTTGCACGCAATTTGAGCTGACCTTTCGACTCCTCGCCCGATACGTACAAAACGGGCTTGCCTTCGCCGACGGTACTGCTTATCTGCATCAAAAGCGTCGATTTACCTATACCGGGTTCACCGCATAAAAGCACGGCGGAACCGTCAACAAGACCTCCGCCGAGGACACGGTTAAGCTCACCGCAGCCGGTGTCAGAACGCAGATATTCTTCTTCGTCCGAGTCGCTTAAAAGCACCGGCTCACCGTCACTGAACGAAAACAGCCGCTTGCCGGCACTTTTTTTATCTTCTTCGATCTCCGTATGCTCCTGCATGGTGTTCCATTCGGAACACGAAGGGCATCTTCCGAGCCATTTTGCAGAGGTGTACCCGCATTCGGAGCATACGAATTGCGTTGTTTTTTTCATAATATATCCTTTAGTAATTAGTGTACTTTTGTAAAAATTGCGTTACGGCATAGCCTAAAACGAGGGTGAGCTGTTTTTGATACGTGCTGTCGTTGAGCCTTTGCGCTTCATCGTCGTTTGATAAAAAACCGCATTCCGCCAATACGGCAGGACAGTGGAGATTATCAAGTAAGTATATCGCCGTGGTTGCCTTTTTTGTCTGCCTTTCGTTGTCTTTTTGCAGATTTTCTTTGACGGCTGACTGTATCGTGTCGGCAAATATTTTTGAATACGGGTCATTTTTGGAGTAATATACCTGAAGCCCCGAGTATTTTTTCTGTGGAAATTTATTTTGATGTATGCTTAAAAAAACGCATCCGTCACAGTTTCTGGCAAATTGCACGCGGTTTTTTAAGTCGTGAAGTTTCTTTTGCTTTGATACACCGCCGTCGAGGGAAATATCCTCACTCCGTGTCATTTTGCAGGAGATGCCGAGCGTTTGCAAAAGGGCGTAAAGCCTTTTTGATATCTGCAAATTTATGTCCTTTTCAAGTATTCCGCTATCCGATACGGCACCGCCGTCCATACCTCCGTGCCCCGGGTCTATAACGACACACGGCAGTGATCTTTCATCACTTGAAACAAGTACGGCAACACCGAGCGCATCGTTGTCAAACGGCGTGCGTGCGAAAACGTAAAAAATGAGAATGAACGAAAGACCGAAGGCAAGTGTTCTTAAAATAAATCCGTGTTTTTCCATATATAACCTCTCTTTTTTTAAAGATATGAGAAAAAAACGGATATTATACACCGTTTATTATAATAAAATCGTCATCCCTATTCAATAGGAAATTATTAAATTTATGAAAGGGAAAAAATAAAAACGTATACGGCGGAAAAATCATTGTAGAATTATTGAAATGACGGTGCTTTTGTGATAAAATGATCTTGATAAATATCTGAACGAGGGACAAAATGAAATACGGACTTATCGGAAGAAAATTAACGCACAGTCTTTCGCCTTTGATACATTCAAAGACGGGGGCGGTGCCGTACGAGCTTAAAGAGATCGAACCGGAATATATAGAACAGTTTTTCAAAGAACGTGATTTTGATGCGATAAACGTCACGATCCCCTATAAAAAGGATGCGTACCGCGCCTGCGACGAGCTTTCCGAGCTTGCACAGCGTATAGGAAGCGTAAATACGGTGGTGAAAAGGGAAGACGGAACGCTTTACGGAGATAATACCGACTATTACGGACTGCGCTGTATATTTGAAAAAAACGGGATAGATCCAAAGGGGAAAAAAGCGCTTATTCTCGGCACGGGAGGCTCATCCCTTGCCGCGCGTGCCGTGCTTGAAGACCTTGGAGCGGCTCAGATAATAAACGTATCCCGAAGCGGTGAGGACAACTATTCCAACCTCGAAAGACACGTGGATGCCTCGGTTATAGTAAATACGACACCCGTGGGAATGTACCCCGATAAAATAAAGGATTCTCCGCTTGATCTTGCGGTTTTTCCGCACCTTGAGGGAGTCGTGGACCTTATATATAATCCTTTGAATACAAAGCTCGTTTTGCAGGCAAGGTCGCTCGGGATAAAAGCCGACGGCGGTATAACTATGCTTATAAGACAGGGCTTCCGTGCTGCGGAAAGATTTCTTAACGTAACGTATATCGAAGAGCAGATGCAAAATGCTGAAAACGAGATAATATCGGAAATAGAAAATATAGTTCTCGTCGGTATGCCCGGATGCGGCAAAAGCACTGTCGGAAAAGCACTTGCATCAAAACTCGGAAAGAAATTTTTAGATACAGACGAGCTTGTTGAGAAAAAATACGGCAAAAGAATACCGCAGATCTTTGAAGAAAAGGACGAGGAATATTTCAGAAATCTTGAAAGTGAGGCAGTATTTGAAGCATCCATTCAAAGAGGTGCCGTTATCGCAACGGGCGGAGGTGCCGTATTGAGGGAAGAAAACAGACGGTACCTTTCACAAAACGGCAAGATCGTATTTTTAAACCGTGATATAACAAAGCTGTCCACAAACGGCAGACCGCTGTCAAAAAACGCAGAGGCACTCGAAGAGATGTTCAAAATACGCCTGCCCCTGTACAGAGGAATGTGCAGTGCGGAGATATCCGTAAAGGACGGCATCGGGGAAACGGTAAAAAAGATACTCGGACAGTAAAAAGTAAGTAAATAATAAATGAATTTATAAAGTGTTAGTTTAACACAAATATAACACACATATTTGTAAAAAACGGACAAAGACCGCTTGTTATGATAATATAGTGCGTAATTAACATATAAAATGTTAAAAATAACAAAAATAATCACATAAGTCACACGCAACTAACAAAATATTTCATTTAACAAATAATCTTTTTTTACATATCGCACTTGACAAAATCGCAGTTATGTTATATTATTAAGATGATTGAAAAAATATCGGCACATAAAATTGTGTTTTAATAAACAGGAGGAACAATTATGGCAACACCAGTACAAATGCCAAACGTTGGTATTTCGGTTGAAAGCTGTATTTTAACCGAGTGGCACAAGAAAAAAGGCGACACCGTAAACGAAGGCGACGTTCTTTTTACTTATGAAACGGACAAGACCACAACAGACGAAAAAGCAACAGCTTCGGGTACTCTTATAGAGGTCTTCTTTGAAGAAGGAGAAGAGATCCCCGTTATGACAAACATCGCGGTTATCGGTAACCCCGGTGAATCAACTGCTGAATTTGCTCCCGCAGGCGCAGCTGAAGAAGAAGCACCCGCAGCAGCAGAAGAAAAGGCAGCACCCGCAGCAGCACCCATAGCAGCTGCAACACCCGCAGCACCCGTAGCAGCTCCCGAAGGCTTCGTAAAGGCTTCCCCCAGAGCGAAGGCTTTCGCAAAGAAGTCGGGCGTTGATTACAGATACGCAGCTCCCACAGGCGCAGAAGGCAGAATCACAGAGGCTGACGTCCGCGCAATGATCGCAAACGGACCTACACCTACATATGCGGCTCAGGGCGCATTCGACGGTGCGGCAGGCACAGGCATCGGCGGTAAGTTCTCCGTTGGTGACATCGGTGCGGCAGCAGCACCCGCAGCAGCAGCTGCAGTTGAAGCAGCACCTGCTTACGTTGATGAAAAGATGTCCGGTATCCGCCGTGCTATTGCAAAGAATATGCTCAATTCTCTTGCAACAACAGCACAGCTTACAAACACGACTTCTTTCGACGCAGGCGAGATCATGGGCTTCAGAAAGAAGCTCAAGGCAGGAGCAGAGGCTCTCGGACTTCCCAACATCACACTCAACGATATCATCATCTATGCTGTATCGAGAGTTCTTGCTAAGCCCGAACACTCACTTCTCAACGCTCACCTTCTCGAAGGCGATATACTCCGCAAGTTCAACGGCGTTCACATCGGTATCGCAGTTGACACAGAACGCGGACTTATGGTTCCCACGATCATGAACGCAGATAAGAAGTCTTTGGCTGAAATTTCCGCTGAAGCTAAGGAACTCGCAAAGGCTGCACAGTCCGGCTCTATCTCTCCCGATAAGCTCAAGGGCGCATCCTTCACGATCTCCAACCTCGGTTCTTTCGGAATCGAAAACTTCACACCCGTTATCAATCCTCCGCAGACAGGTATCCTCGGAGTTAATACGATAATGACAAGAGTTAAGCAGGTAAACGGTGAGCTTAAGCCCTACAACGCAATGGCTCTCTCCCTCACTTACGACCACAGAGCAGTTGACGGCGCACCTGCATCCAAGTTCCTCAAGGATCTTTGTGCATCGCTTGAAAACTTCTCCATCCTTCTTTCCAAATAAGAGGTGAACGGAATGGAAATGTTTGATCTTGTGATCCTCGGAGGCGGCCCCGCAGGTTATAATGCGGCTCTTAAGGCAGGCCACGCAGGACTTAAAACTGTACTTATTGAAAAAAGAGCACTCGGCGGCGTATGCCTCAACGAAGGATGCGTTCCTTCAAAGGCACTTCTTTACTCCGCAAAGGTGTATGACTACACAAAGCACGCATCCCAGTACGGCGTTAAGGTTGACGGCTCGTCCATCGACCAGAAAGCTGTTATCGCACGTAAGAACAAGGTCGTAAAGACACTTGTCGGCGGTATCGGTATGCAGGAAAAGGCTGCAGGCGTTAAGGTAGTTTTTGCTGAAGCTATGATCGAAGGCAAGGATGCCGACGGTTTCAAAGTTAAAGCAGGCGACGAAGTTTACTGCGGTAAGCAGATGCTTCTTGCAACAGGTTCTATGCCTGTTATCCCCCCGATCCCCGGTCTGCGCGAAGGCGTTGAAACAGGCTTTGTTATGACTAACAGAGAAGTTCTCGACCTCGAAGAGATACCGAAGGATATGGTAGTTATCGGCGGCGGTGTAATCGGTCTTGAAATGGCTTCTTACTACAATTCCGTCGGTGCAAACGTAACCGTTATCGAAATGCTCGACCATATAGCAGGTCCTACGGATGCGGATATTGCAAAGATCCTTTTGGGCAACTACCAGAAGAAGGGCATCAACTTCTGCCTCAAGTGCGCTGTAAAGAGCCTTACAAACGACAGCGTAACGTACGAAAACGAAAAGGGCGAGCTTGTAACAGTAAAGGCTGACAAGGTTCTCTGCTCCATCGGACGCCGTGCGGTAACGACAGGCTACGGTCTTGAAAACCTCAACGTATATATGGAAAGAGGCGCAGTAAAGACTGACGAATATATGAAGACAAATATCCCCGGACTTTATGCCGCAGGTGATATAAACGGTATGTCCATGCTTGCTCACACAGCTTACCGCGAAGGTGAAGTTGCTATCAACAACATCCTCGGCAAGAAGGACAGAATGAGATACAACGCTATCCCCTCCGTTATCTACACGAACCCCGAAGTAGGTGCCGTAGGTGAAACGGAAGCTTCCGCTAAGGCTAAGGGCTACGACGTTGAAGTTGTAAACCTCACAATGAACTACAGCGGACGTTACGTTGCTGAAAACGAAGGCGGAAACGGAATCGTTAAGGTTATCGTTGATAAGAAGTACAACCGCGTTCTCGGCGTTCATATGATCGCTAACTACGCATCCGAAATAATCTACGGTGCGGCTATGATGGTTGAAACGGAAATGACGATAGACAGTCTTAAAGAAGTTGTCTTCCCGCATCCCACAGTATGCGAAGTTATCAGAGAAGCACTCTTTGAAGTAAAATAATTTATAATTAATAATATAGGAGAATAAAAACTATGCCTAAGTCAATGTTTGTAGACCCTAAAGAAAGCTTTAAAAAGCGCACAGTGACCTTTGAAGACATTCCCGTATGCGAATACGACAAGACAGTTGCCGACGAAAAAGACAACTACTCCAAGGAAGACTTTATCGGTATGTACGCTGATATGGTCGCTATCAGAGAATTTGAAGAAATGCTTATGGATATCAAGAAGAAGGGTATCTATAACGGCAAGGAATTCACATATCCCGGCCCTTCTCACCTCGGTCTCGGTGAAGAAGCTACAGCTGTAGGTCAGGCTTACAACCTCGGCGTAAATGACTTCATTTTCGGTACGCACCGTTCGCACCACGAAGTTATCGCTAAGGCTATGTCCGCTATCAAGAAGCTTTCCGATGAAGAGCTTACAAAGATAATGGAAACATACAACGGCGGTGTTCAGTACGAAGTAGTTAAGAAGTACTCCACAGCTACAAACGTAAAGGATCTTGCAAAGGATTACTTTATGTACGGTCTTATGTGCGAGCTTTTCGCTAAGGATATGGGCTTCTCCAGAGGTCTCGGCGGCTCCATGCACGCATTCTTCCTTCCTTTCGGTATTTTCCCGAACAACGCTATCGTTGGCGGCGCAGGCCCCATCGCAACAGGTGTTGCTCTCTTCAAGAAGTGTAACAAGAAAGACGGTATCGTAGTTGCTAACGCAGGCGACGGCGCCGCAGGACGCGGTCCCGTATTCGAAGCTATGAACTTCGCAGCTATGGACCAGTTCAATGAACTCTGGGAAGACGGCTACAAGGGCGGTTTGCCGATCATCTTCAACTTCAACAACAACCACTACGGTATGGGTGGTCAGACAAGAGGCGAAACGATGGCTTACGGCGACCTCGTAAGACTCGGTTGCATCGCTCAGAACCAGATGAACGCTGAAAGAGTAAACGGTTGGAACCCCTTGGCAGTTATCGACGCTTACAAGCGCAAGATGGCTCTCATCAAGGAAGGTAAGGGTCCTGTTCTTCTCGACCTCGTTACATACCGTCTCGGCGGACACTCCACATCCGACGTTATGTCATACAGAACACCCGAAGAGGAAGCTGAATGGCAGAAGCTCGATCCCCTTACAATATTCCCCCAGCAGATCATAGACGCAGGCGTTGCAACAGCAGAAGAACTCGAAGCTGTTAAGGCAACTGTTGTTGACAGAAACCACAGAATGTTCATGCTCGCTTCCGATCTTGAGATCGCTCCTTACACAGATTACGAAAAGAACCCCGCATTCCTTGAAGACCTTATGTTCTCCAATGAAAAGGTTCTTAAGATGGAAGACAGACCCGTTGAAGTTTCCCAGCCTATGGAAGAAAACGAAAACGTAAAGAAGCTTGCTACAAAGATCCGTTACGCTTACGATGCTAAGGGCAAAGAAGTTTCCAAGATGAAGATGTACAACATCAGAGACGGTATCTTCGAAGCTATCATCGCTAAGTTCTACGAAGACCCCACACTTATCGCATACGGTGAAGACGTTCGTTTCTGGAACGGCGCATTCGCAGTATACAGAGGTCTTACAGAAGCACTTCCTTACCACAGACTCTTCAACTCCCCCATCTCCGAATCCGCTATCTGCGGTACAGCTTGCGGCTACGGTATGGCAGGCGGTCGTGTTATCGTTGAGCTTATGTACTGTGACTTTATCGGTTGCGCAGGCGACGAAATCTTCAACCAGATGGCTAAATGGCAGTCAATGTCCGCAGGCGGTTTGAAGATGCCCGTTGTTCTCCGTGTTTCCGTTGGTTCCAAGTACGGCGCACAGCACAGCCAGGACTGGACAGCACTTTGTGCTCACATCCCCGGCTTGAAGGTCGTATTCCCTGTAACACCTTACGATGCTAAGGGTCTTATGACAACAGCTCTTAACGGAACAGACCCCGTTGTATTCTTTGAAAGCCAGAGAATTTACGATATGGGTGAAAGATTCGTTAAGGAAGGCGTTCCCACAGGCACATACGAAGTTCCCTTCGGTGAACCCGCTGTAAGACGTGAAGGTAAAGACCTCACGATCCTTACGATCGGTGCAACACTTTACAGAGTTCTCGACGCTGCTAAGATCCTCGAAGAAAAGTACGGTATCACAGCAGAAGTTATCGACGCTCGTTCCGTTGTTCCTTTCAACTACGAACCCGTTGTTGAATCCGTTAAGAAGACAGGTAAGATCCTCCTCGCTTCCGACGCTTGCACAAGAGGTAACATCCTCAACGATATGGCACAGAACATCACACAGCTCGCATTCGATTACCTCGATGCTCCCCCTGTAGTTGTTGGTGCTAAGAACTGGATCACACCTGCATTCGAATATGATAAGGAATTCTTCCCGCAGCCTTCTTGGTTCATCGACGCTATCCACGAAAAGCTTATGCCCATCGCAGGATACGTTGCTGAAGAAAGCTTCACAAGCGAAGAGCTCATCAGAAAGAGCAAGAAGGGTGTTTAATCCCACAATAAGACTTCTCCGGCGGGAGAAGGTGGCGGCGTAGCCGTCGGATGAGGCGTCTTGAACTGATGCCGAGTCTTTATACCGCATTTACAAAAACAATCACATCTCAATTCGGAGTCTTCCGAATTGAGATATGATAAAAATAAAATTAACAGGAGATACGAAAAATGAAAATTTTCATCGATACAGCCAATATCAATGAGATCAAGACAGCTTATGATCTCGGTATCGTAGAAGGCGTTACAACAAACCCTTCCATCATCGCTAAAGAAGGCAAGAAATTCGAAGATGCTATCAAGGAGATCGACAATATCGTTTCCGCTGATACACTTATCTTCGGTGAAGTTATTTCTCTCGATGCTGACGGTATGTGCAAAGAAGCTGCAGAAATCAAGAAGATCCGCGAAAATATGATCATCAAGATTCCTATGTGTGCAGAAGGTCTTAAGGCAGTTTCCCGCCTTTCTAAGGAAGGCTACAGAACTTGCGTTACACTTTGCTTCTCCGCAGGTCAGGCACTTCTCGCTTCCAACGCAGGTGCTACATACGTTGCTCCCTTCCTCGGCAGAGTTGACGATATAGGCTGGAACGGTCTCGACCTCGTTACAGAGATCGCTGATATGTTCGCTATCCAGAACAGCACAACACAGATCGTTGCTGCTTCTACTCGTCACCCCGTTCACGTTATCGAACTTGCTAAGGCAGGCGCTGACGTTGCAACAGTTCCTTTCAAGGTTATCATGCAGATGGTTGACCACCCCCTCACAAAGAGCGGTCTTGAAAAGTTCATGAAGGACTGGGCTACAATTCCCCAGTAATCAAAATGAATAAAAATAGGGAATGCGTAAGCATTCCCTTATTTTAATGCTGTTCGCCGGAACAGCATTTCATGTTTGTGTAACAAACATTTCAAGTCACGAAGTGACATTTCAAGCCGTAGGTATTTCATTAATAAATATTGACTTTTCGACACAATTATGCTATACTGATCGTGCTACACAAACTGAATAATTAAAATTAAAGGTATTTTATTTTTATCGGGATAATTATACTCTTTTTTACACATAACATTTTTAGAATTTGGTAAAATCGCAAATCCTATGAAATGGTTATGGGTAAAATTGTATCCTGATTTTTTCAGTTTGTGTAGCAACAATCGGGGTTTGCGTTTTTCGGTGCGGTAACTTCGGTTGCTGCACTTTTTATTTTAAGGAGGTATATAAATTAAAATCCGCCCCGAATTCAAAATTACATAAAATGACGACAAATGAAAGGAATAGCGATTGTGAAAAGAAGAATAATTTGTTTGCTTTTATTAGCTGTAATGTTGATCGGCACGTGCGCTTGTTCATCGGATGACGAATATAAAAAAGATGATCGCGACGAAGAAGTTGAAAGCGAAACTTTAAAAACATCAAAAACAGACAAAGATGAAAATGACGAAGAGAGCAAGGGCGGCGACTATGTCGTAACAAATGACGAAGTACCTTCTGCAAACGGAACCGAAGGAAGTGTGGAAACAGAAGCGCCTGTTGTGGATGAAAATACGCTTGATCCGTTTGCCGGCTTGAAGGTCGAGTTTGACGGAATATCACCGTTCTGCACCGTATCCTTCAATAACGCAAAGTGCAGTGAGAACGTACAGCAGTACGTTGAATATTCTATCGAAGAAGATAAAGTCACAACGAAAGGAAAACAGTTTAAGCTGAACGAAGAAGTAACTATTTACGCAAGTCTTAAAAAAGGCACAGATAAAGCCTTTACACTTGCAAAAACACAGCAGAATTATAAAGTCGAAAACGTACCCGAATACATAACTGAAATAACAGAAGATATGGACCTTTCCAAGCTGAAATCGGAAATGAAAGATTACTTCGATTCTATAACAGCGTTTACAAATGGGTGCAATGCATTAGGAGTGGGAGAAGGTTATATGTCACATACTCCAATACAATATCATGAAAGCTATTTCAGTGCACTTAAATTACATTCGTATGATAAATTTAAAACGAATAAGGAATTCGACCATTTTAATAAAATCAATATAATGTACAGCACAATATTGACTGTAGATACAACTTACGGTGCGGTCGATAAGAACTGCTATTTTACAGTTTGTGCTAAAAATATAGTAAGATACCCCGACGGTACTATAGGCTGGGGCAAGAGCGGTCCCGATACTTTGGCGTTTGAGTATAATAAAAAAACTAGCAATATGGAAAGTCTTGTTAACGCGAATATTACGTCTATAAAAGCCGACTTTAACGTAACAAAAATAAACGGTATTTTGCCGTAATGCATTCGATAACATATTAATGTCATTATCTTAATATTTTAAAAAGAGTCTTCTTCGCTGAAGGCTCTTATTTTGCGGAATAAAAAGTGATTTTGCGATTTTATCTTGTTGACATTTCAACAAGACTGTGGTATACTGTGTTTAGCTTATTATATCAAAATCCCGAAAGGAGCCGAAAATGGAAGAACGCTTTGAAACATTTACAGTTTTGATAAATAAAATAAGCCGAAATATAAAAAAGATCAAAAATCAGGAAATGGCGGAATACGGTCTCCGCAGTACACATATTTCTTGCTTGTATTACCTTTCTTCAGCACAGTCTATGACGGCGACGGAGCTGTGCGAAAAGTGTGAGGAGGATAAGGCAACGATCTCGCGCTCGCTTGACTACCTTGAAAAAAACGGATATATCACCTGCGATTCCAAAAGTGTAAAACGGTATAAAAGTCCGCTTCTTCTCACGGAAAAAGGGAAAGAGGTTGCACAAAAGATATCCGATAAAGTGAATTTCGTGCTTGATGAAATAAGCGTTGAGCTTACCGAGCAGGAAAGAGTAGAATTTTACAAAAGTCTGGCTGTTATAAGCGATGGGCTCGATTCAATATGCAAACGCTTTGATGAATGAAAATGGGGAATTGTATGAGAAAAATTAAGATCGTGGCAGATACCTCGTGTGATTTACTGAGGCTTGAAAATACCGAGTTTGCGACAGCACCGATGAAGATCATTACGGACGAGAAAGAATTTGTCGATGATGCGGAACTCGACACGTGTGAAATGGTCGCTTTTATGGATAAATACAAAGGTAAGTCGAAATCATCGTGTCCGAATATCGGTGATTGGCTTAACGCTTTCGGGGATGCTGACGATATTTTTTGCGTGACCATCACAAGCGGACTTTCAGGAAGCTATAATTCGGCGTGTGCGGCAAAGCAAACGTATGAAGCCGAAAAAGAGGGAAGCAGAGTTTTCGTAATAGATACACTTTCAGCAGGTCCCGAAGTTACGCTGGTCGTTGAAAAATTGCAAGAATATATAGAGAAAAACATCCCCTACGACGATATTTGCAAAAAAATTACGGAATATTTGCAAAAAACGGGACTCATTTTTATGCTGAAATCCTTGAAAACATTTGCTAACAACGGCAGAGTTTCTCCCATCGTTGCAAAGGTGGTCGGTATTGCGGGTATCTGCATCGTCGGACGTGCAAGCGACGAAGGAACACTTGAACCGATGCACAAATGCAGAGGCGAAAGACGTTCACTCGAAACACTCGTAAAAGAGCTTGAAACACAAGGTTTTGCGTCGGGTAAGATCAGTATAGGCCATTGTCAGAATGAAACAGCGGCACAGCATCTTCAGGAACTGATTTTGGAGAAATTCAAGAACGCAAAAACGGAAATACACGAATTAAGAGGCTTATGCAGCTTTTACGCTGAAAAAGGCGGAGTCCTCCTCGGCTTTGAAAAGGCGTAAAGGCGACAAAAGACGGGGAAAACCCCGTCTTTTGAATTTTGTTTGATGATTATGAATAATACAAAACAAAAATCCGCCGATCTAACAGCGGATTTTTGTTTTTGGTCGGAGTGACGGGATTCGAACACGCGACCTCTTGGTCCCGAACCAAGCGCTCTACCAAACTGAGCCACACCCCGGAATATATAATTTTAAAGAACTGTTTTGCTAATTTTATTTTTTCTTGCTTTGCGAACGCTTACGCGCTCTCCCTGTTGCAACCAACGGCTCTGCCGTCGCTCGCAAACTCGCTCGTCAATCGCCGGGTTGCTGCCACTCAAAACCCCTTGCTTCATCCGCCACCGGCGGCGCAAGGCGTTTTCCCCAAACTGAGCCACACCCCGAAACATTAACGCAAGTAATAGTTTAACACAGTTTTGTTTTTTTGTCAAGACGCTTTTAAAATAATTTACAAACTTACCGTTGATGTTTCAAAAGAGAATTGACAAAATGCGGTGAAAATATTTTATATTATAAGAGAAGCTATTGTTTGAAATCTAAATTTACAGTTTATTCATCATTTTTTATTTCTATCCGTTGCAAAGACGGCAATTATATTGTATAATAAAAAGGCTATTACAGTACGAAATTGGAGTTTATATTTATGATAAGCAATTTTCTCACAAGCACACCCGCGGGCGGTTCGGGACTTATGTCGATAATCCTCATCGTTGCGATGATCGTTATGTTCTATTTCCTCGTTCTCCGTCCTCAGAAAAAGCAGGAAAAAGAAATTTCCAAAATGCTTGAAGAACTCTCCGTAGGCGACGAAATTACGACGATCGGCGGTATCATCGGCGAGATCGTAAGCATAAAGGACGAAACAGTTCTTATCGAATCCTCGCGCGACAGAACGAGAATACGCATACTCAAGGGTTCTATCAAGAGCGTTGACGTAAAGGCGTCCGAAAAATAATCATAAAAGAAACATTTTCCGAATATGCTTGAAATAAAAATATTCGGAGGGAGAAAATGAAAGAATCTAACCGTGAGAACGGCAGTGTATTGACCGATATTCTCAAAAACAGCATTATTTCGCTCGGTGTTACGCTTTTTGTATGCATCGTTGCCATACTCTTATGTACCGGATTGGCTATGACGGCAGAACATCCGAGAAGCTTTCTGCCTCTCGGCAAATGCGTATTTTTGGCAGGGAGTGCAATATGCGGTTTTATCTGCGGAAGAAAAACCGAAAGATGCGGCTTTTTGTGCGGTATCATATCGGGTATTTTATATGATCTTTCAATAATTTTGCTGTCGTCATTTGTCGGCGGCTTCGGCGACGGTGTCGATCTTATCTTTCCTTTTATTGCAGTTCTGCTGTCAGTTATGACCGCTTGCTTCGGCTGTACCGGCAAAAGAGGCGTAAACGGAGCACCGTCGGGAATAAAAAAGAAAAAGACCGTCCGCTTCGACGGTTACAATAAATAAAAACCGAAAGGATTTATTAAAATGAAAAACGTAAAAACACTTAACAAAACTACATACGCTAAGAATGCTTCCGGTGCAGGCTGCGGCGAATGCCAGGCTTCTTGCCAGTCCGCTTGCAAAACATCTTGCACGGTTGCTAACCAGAAGTGCGAAAATAAGAACAAGACCGAAAATAAATAATGGTACATATTTTCAGCCAAAGCGGTTACAAATTGGCATTGGACAGCGAATCCGGCGCTGTCCATATTTTAAGCGATCTTGCGTATGCTATCCTTGAAAAATTCCCCGATGCGTTGCCTGAAAATGCGGATAAAATACCCGATATTGAAGGTTTTTCAAGGGAAGAAATAAACGAAGCGTACGGCGAGCTTTCGAGCCTTGTCGAAGACGGCACGCTTTTTTCACAGCCCGTTATAACAAAACCGCTTAAATATACACCCGGCGTATCGCCCATAAAGTCGATGTGTCTGCACATTTCCCACGACTGCAATATGAGATGTAAATATTGCTTTGCTGACGGCGGTGACTACAAAAGAGCACGCGGACTTATGAGCTACGAATGCGGATGCCGTGCCATTGATTTCCTTTTGGAAAAATCAAAGGGAATAAAAAATCTTGAGCTTGACTTTTTCGGCGGTGAACCGCTTATGAACTTTGACGTTGTCAAAAAGCTCGTTGCGTACGGCCGCGAAAAAGAAAAAGAATACGGCAAGAATATCCGTTTTACAATAACGACAAACGGTGTTTTGCTTGATGACGAATCCATAGCGTTCATCAACGAGCATATGTCGAACGCCGTGCTTTCCATCGACGGACGCCGTGAAATAAACGACTATATGCGTCCGCTTGCAAACGGAAAAGGATCGTACGATAAGATCCTTCCGCTTTACAAAAAGCTGACGAAGGACAGAACGATGGATTGGTACGTACGAGGAACGTATACAAGACACAACCTCGATTTCGTAAACGACGTGCTTTGCCTTGCCGATGAAGGCTTTGCAAACATATCCGTTGAGCCTGTCGTTTTACCCGACGAAAGTGAATTTTCCATACGCCGTGAGGATCTCCCCACGATATATGCGGAATACGACAAGCTTGCAGAGGAAATGATAAAGAGAGAAAAGGAAGGCAGAGGATTCACCTTCTTCCACTTTATGATCGACCTCGATGCAGGTCCGTGCGTTTATAAGCGCACGAAGGGCTGCGGATGCGGTGCTGAATACGTTGCAGTAACTCCGAAGGGCGATATTTATCCGTGCCATCAGTTCGTTGAACATACGGAAATGAAGCTCGGAAACATTTTTGACGACACCTTCAACGGTGAAATTGCATCGGAATTTGCACAGTGCAACATCCTTACGAACGAAAAATGTAAGGAATGCTGGGCAAGATATTTCTGCGGCGGCGGATGCTGTGCAAACAACTATAATTTCCACAAGGATATAAAAGAACCGTACGAAATAGCGTGCGACCTTGAGAAAAAACGTGTTGAATGTGCAATCGCCATAAAAGCGGCACTTGCCGATACAAACGAATAAAATAAAGGCCGGCTTAAGTTGATTTTTGAAAAAGATCCTTTATATTTGTTAGAATTATATAAAAACACTTGCTTATCTGCTATGATACGCAAGTGCTTTTTGTATAGGTTGTCCATTGTGTGGTGAAAATCCCCAAACTTGAGCCAACACTTTAAATTTTAAATTAAAAACTTCGCAAAGATGCGTTCTTTGCGAAGTTTATTTTCATTTTTTCGGCAGGTACAATTCGGGGTCTACAGGCTGATTGTTTATTCTTACTTCAAAATGAAGGTGGTCGCCCGTGGAAAATCCCGTGCTTCCGACTTCACCTATCTTCTGTCCCTGATAAACTCTGTCGCCTACCTGCACGTCGCAAGCCGACATATGTGCGTACAGCGTTACCGTTCCGTCGTCGTGAAGTATTTTGACGTATATACCGTAGTTTGAGCTGCTGTTAAGACCGGCTGAAATAACTTTACCGCCGTCAGCTGCATGTATGTGTACACCTTTGTCAGCGGCAAGGTCAAGTGCCTTATGAAAGTCCGTTCCACCTAAAAGATCTCTGTAACCGTAGTGACTTGAAATTATATATTCACCATCGTTGAGAGGCCAGATAAACTGTCCTGTCGATGCGGTCTTCGGTTTTTCCTTGGTTCCTTTGTATACGACTTTATCAACGGCTTCCATAACCGTTTCGGAGGAAACGACGACTCTCGATACTTCTTTTCCGTTTTCGTATCTTATTTCATACGTTACGGCACTGATACCGTTTGCACCGTCGCTTTTTTTGATATAAGCACCTTCAAAGTATTTGTCGGTTGCTTCGTATATTGTACCGTAGGGGATCTGTTCATTTACCGTTATGTATTTCGTGTTTGCAAGTGTATCAACACTTGTGTTTATGCTCGTGCCGTTATTCGCCGATATGTTCGGTGCAAACGACTTGTCGTTATCTTCTTCATATGTGAATATGTCAGTTACCGTATCGAGATCCACCGTGTATGAAAGACCTCCGGCAAGGTAAGAAAGTATTCTGTTTTCGCTGTGAACGTACTCACCGCTGCAGTATATTTTTTTGATTTCAAAGTGCGACGTGACGGATGCATCTTCCCCGTTTTTTGCTTTTATTTCCGCTTCGATCGTATTTGTTACGTTTTCAAGGACTGCACGGTCTTCGTTTGCCGAAGCAAAGCTTCCGTCTATATATAAACCGTAAGCTTCCCTGTATCCTTCCGTAACGATGCCGTATACCTTTTGGTATATCTCTTTTTGCGAAAGAGTATCTTCACGTCTTTCAAGACGAATCTCGTACGTTATTTCGGGAGCTTTTACAGGGGGATATGTAATCAGTGAAGCATCGTTTGATGCCTGCATTACAGCTGCAGGAGCATCACTTGCGTTTACTGCACCTATTCTCACGCCGTCAGCGTAAGCAACGGTCACGGAACTGAAGGTACACATATACGCCATATAAGTGAAGCTTGCACAGCACAGTGCGGCAACGGATGCCGTCTTTATTGCCGAGACAGGATTGTTCTTTATTGAATCGTATATCCGTCTTGCAGTATTTTTCAAATTAATCATCAAATTTCTCCGTTAAATATTTTTTTGCTGATATTTTTCGGACACTTCTATTATTTTACATCATTTTTTTTAACAAGTCAAGTGCTTTCAAGTTTAACTTTGAAATATTTGCGTTGTAATTATAAACAAAAAAAATCATTATATTTTGTGTATGATGCACAAAATATGCTGTTTTTACACATTTTTTGTGTTTGTTTTTTTACTTTTTGTGAACAAGTGTTGATTTTTTGTGTTTCTTGCTGTACAATGATAAGGTAAAATAACAAATAGGGGGGATAAAATGCACAGAAAACAGGAGAGGATCGTATTTTCTCTTTGCATTTTGCTCGCCTGCCAGATGATCACGTCAATGTTTGTATCGGGTGTGCAGCAACAGTTGCCGCGTGCTGCGGTGTCTTTGCTCGTTTATGCTGTGTGTTTGTGTATACCGACCTTTTTTTTGACTTTGAGATGCGACGCTTACAAGGACGAGAACGTGTACCCGAAAAAAAGCTTTGCTTGCATCGTGTTTTGTGCAGGAGCAATATATTTCGGAAACGCTTTTTCTATTTTTTTATCTCACCTCTTCAGCCGTCTCGGGTTGTTTGTTCCTTCGGGAATAAGTACGTATACGGAAATACCTGCCGTTATCTTGTCTTTTATAAATTTTGTGATTCTTCCTCCGATACTTGAAGAGCTGTTCGTCAGAAAGTATATAATCAGTCATTTACTGCCGTATTCAAAAACGCAGGCGGTCATTTTTTCTTCACTCGTTTTCGGATTTTTCCATATGAATCTCTTGCAGATACCGTTTGCCGTCGTATGCGGATTTGTTTTCGGATATTTTACCGTTAAAACCTCGTCGATAAAATTTTCCGTAACGATGCATTTTCTGAACAATCTTGCGGCGTTTATTCTCTCGTATCATCCTTTGCCGGATTCAAAAATACTGTCACCGTTTGTATGGATCACGTTTTTGATAGCTATGGCAGTATCCGCTTTTGTGCTTTATAAAAACGGATATTTCCGAGAAAAAATGAAATTACCCGACGTTTCGTTTTTGTCGCTGTTTTATTTTATGAGTTGTTTGTTTATTGCCTGTATCACGGCACGATAAGAAAAAAGGTACTATTATGAATTATACGCTGGAAGACGTTAATTATTTCATGGGCGAGGCTTTGAAAGAAGCAACGCTCGCTTTTGAAAAAAACGAAGTGCCGATAGGCGCTGTCATAGTGAAAAACGGGGTTATCGTATCAAGAGGCCATAATACCCGTGAAAGCGAAAAAAACGCCCTGCATCACGCCGAGATAAAGGCTATCGACGGCGCGTGCAAGGCACTTGGCGGCTGGCGGCTGTGCGGATGCGATATGTTCGTCACAGTTGAGCCGTGTATGATGTGTGCGGGTGCTGTCATAAACTCACGCATCGAACGTGTGTTTTACGGAACTGCCGACGTTAAGGCGGGCGGCTTCGGCTCCGTTGCGGACTTGAACCGATATCCGTTCAACCATACTCCCGTCGTTATAGGCGGTATAATGCAAAAAGAAGCATCACTGCTTCTTTCCGATTTTTTTAAAAAATTGCGGACTCAAAACTCCTGAAAGTTAAATCCGTTGTCAAATATAAATTTATTCATCGTACGTACTCTTTCCGGGGCGTAATCATACACGCGGTGGCCGTCAAAGCCTACCGTGAGCTTGATGCCGGAGGAACGTACGATGTTTTGCGTTTCCTCGTCTGTGAAGAAAGAGCGTACGTATGCGTGCTCGTTAAATCCGTGTATGCTGTCGTAATTTACGTTCATTTCCCAGAATATATCGTTTTCGGCAAAGCGGTGCAAAAATTCGACAGGATCGTATCCGCGGTTTCTTGCCATGCCGATAAGATCGGTGTGGGCGATGCCCGTTTTGCAATTAAAACGCTTTGCATATTCAAATATTCCTTCACCTACGGTGGTGTTGTCACGGTCAATATGCTCAATAAGACAGTATTCAAATTCGGGCAAAAGATCCTCGGGATCGTATAAACCGAGATTCGGCACGGTCGCGATCTCTATACCGCACAAAAGCTTTATTTTACCTTCGTACTTTTGCTTCATCTCAGTTATTATGTCACAGTATTCGCGCCGTCTTTCGCCTATGCCGTAGCAATGGTCGCATATGCCGAATACCTCTATTCCGCCGTTTATTGCGGCTTCTATTATGTCCTCGTGCTTGTCTGCACCGCAGGCACTGAAATATGTGTGTGAATGTATGTCAGTTATTTTCATAGCCTACCTCCGCCGTTATTATATTACCCCGAAAACGATTTGTCAAGCACAAACGGAGCTGTTTTTGATGAAAAACAGGAATTTTTTTGAAAAAAATATAACAAGTTTGCCCTTTCGCTGTTGACAAAAACGAATACTTTTATTATAATGTATTGTGAGGTGAGTTGTATTCTCCTCAAATATTTCAGCTTATTAACAAAAAATTCAAAGAAGGAGGTAAATAACAGGCATGATAAGTTCGACAACTGCAATAATCATCGCTGTCGTATGCTCGGTAGTTTTTCTCGCCATCGGGGTTGTAGTCGGTATCGTGTACCGCAAAAAAGTCGGTGAAGCCGCTATAGGCTCTGCTGAAGAAAAAGCAAAGCAGATAATCGACGAAGCGACGAAAACGGCGGAAACAAAGAAAAAAGAAGCACTGCTCGAAGCCAAAGAGGATATACTCCGTCAGAAATCGGAAGCAGACAGAGATATCAAGGAACGCAGAAAAGAAGTGTCAAGACTTGAATCAAGGGCAGTAGCCAAAGAAGAAGCACTTGATAAAAAGTATGAAGCGCTTGAGAAAAAAGAAGAAACGCTCAATAAAAAGATCCGTGAAAATACGGAGCTTACTGACGAGATCGAAAAGATCAAGCTTGCTCAGAAGGAAAAGCTTGAACAGATAGCGGGACTTACTGCGGAAGAAGCAAAGGCAGAGCTGCTTGAGAAGATCGAAGCCGAGGTAAGACACGACGAAGCCGCAAAGATACGTGAGATCGAAGCACAGTTCAAGGAAGAAGCGGAAACGAAGGCGAAGAACATCATTTCTCTTGCAATTCAGAAATGTGCCGCAGACCACGTGGCGGAAGCTACCGTATCGGTAGTAAACCTTCCCAACGACGAAATGAAGGGAAGAATAATCGGACGTGAAGGAAGAAACATCAGAACGATAGAAACGCTCACGGGCGTGGATCTGATAATCGACGATACGCCTGAAGCAATTACACTTTCAAGCTTTGATCCGGTGCGCCGTGAGGTTGCACGTCTTACGCTTGAAAAGCTTATTTCCGACGGACGAATCCATCCGACAAGAATAGAGGAGACCGTTGAAAAATCAAAACGAGAGGTAGACGTTTCAATAAAGCAGGCAGGAGAGCGTGCAATATTCGAAACGGGCATACACGGAGTAAATTCCGAGCTTGTAAGACTTCTCGGAAGACTCAGATACCGTACAAGCTACGGCCAAAACGTACTCAACCACTCAATGGAGGTTGCTTATCTTTCGGGAATTATGGCAGCTGAGCTTGGTGTTGACGTAAACATCGCAAAACGTGCAGGTCTTTTGCATGACATAGGTAAGGCTATGACACAGGAAATAGAGGGCTCACACGTTCAGATCGGTGTTGACATAGCAAAGAAGTACAAAGAAAACAAAGAGATCGTCCACGCAATAGAAGCGCACCACGGTGACGTTGAACCGCAGACGCTTGTAGCTGTAATAGTTCAGGCGGCAGATGCAATATCCGCGGCAAGACCGGGCGCAAGACGTGAAGATCTTGAAAACTATATCAAGCGTTTGCAAAAGCTTGAGGAGATCGCAAAAAGCTTTAACGGCGTTGAAAAATCATACGCTATCCAGGCGGGCCGTGAGATCCGCATAATGGTCAAACCCGAAGAGGTAAATGACGAACAGATGGTCGTTGTCGCAAGACAGATCGTCAAAAAGATTGAAAGTGAGCTTGAGTATCCGGGACAGATAAAGATCCATATGATACGAGAAAGCCGTGCGGTGGACTACGCAAAATAAGTCCTCACAGCCTTCGGGCTTTAATAAATATATTTAACATAAAACTAAAACGAGTGATATATTGCCACGCGGCAAGTTTATTTCTGATATATTTATTGAATAAAATATCGGGCAGGTTTACCTGCCCGATGTTTTTTATATAACAGTAGAGGTTTTTGCCTTTGAGAGATCCCGCCGCAGCCTAAGCCTTTCGCTCGGAGGAAGGCTATAGGCTCCCTTGCCGACAACTTCGTTCTTACATTGTTGACAGCTGTCAAGCAAAAAACTCTCTTCAAAGGCTCCCTCCCGGAGGGAGCTGGATTTTGCGAAGCAAAAGACTGAGGGAGAATGCGCAAGGATGAAATTTGGATAAATGATATTATGACATTGGAACACAACGGCGGAGAAAATCGTGTTCCTGTGTAGGGGAAGCTATCAGCTTCCCGTTTGTTTTGAATGATGTGTTCCTTACGGAACATGGTGCGCACTTTGCGCATGATGCATGCCTTTGGCGTATGATGTTTGCTTCGCAAATGACACCTCATCCGTCAGGCTTTGCCTGCCACCTTCTCCCACTGGAGAAGGCTATAGGCTCCCTCCGGGAGGGAGCTGTCGAGCAATGCGAGATTGAGGGAGAATGTGCAATAATAAAATTCAGTAAAATAACATCATAGCACAAACTCCTTCCGGCGCAGGTCTGATCAAGCCACCGATTCAGCCGTTGGCTATTACTGTATTACCGTCCTTGGTGTATCATTTTTGACACACGGTGTGCGAAGTCCCGGTCAACTTGTGAGAAGTGTCCGAGGACTCTTTTTGTTATTTCATTATTACACTGTTTAAGCTCGACGGCGATGTTGTCGGCAAGCGTGTTTTTTTCTTCCTCCGTCATACCTCTGTATCTTTCGCCTGCCTGCGTGTAATAATCGGGCGGTGTCACGGGATGCGCTTCCACCGTGCCCGATGCGCTCGTCGGGTAAGGAGTCGGGGAGTTTGTCGGCGCAGGCTTTCCGCCTGCAAGGCTGTTCGGGTAGTAATTTATGGGGTCGGGATCAATGAAATACGTCATTTCTCCGTCGCGCTGATTGTTTTCGGGCGGATTTTTCGGGCGGTTTATCGGAAGCTGTGCGAAGTTTGCCCCTATTCTGTATCTTTGCGTGTCGTGATAGGAAAATACCCTGCCTTGAAGCATTTTGTCGTTTGAAAATTCTATACCGGGAACGATGTTGGCAGGGCAGAATGCCGACTGCTCAACCTCGGCAAAAAAGTTTTTCGGGTTTCTGTTCAGCGTCATCATACCGACACGGATAAGGGGGAATTCCTCCTCGCTCCAGGTCTTCGTATCGTCGAGTATGTTGAACGGCTGACGTTTTGCCTCTTCTTCCGTCATAAGCTGAACACAAAGCTCGTATTTCGGATAATCACCTTTTTCTATTGCCTCGTAAAGCAGTCGCACGGCTATGTCGGGATCTACCCCTGCAAGATATTCCGCCTCCTGCCTTGATATCGTTTCAAGTCCCTGCTGTGTTTTCCAGTGGTATTTTACGTACCGCCTTTCCGATCTTGCATTCACCCAGACGAACGTATTTACCCCGAAGCCGTCGATGTGTCTGTAATCCTTGACAGTTCCTCTGTCGGAATAAAGCCAGGTTATCATATGCATCGACTCGGGTGACAGCGAAACGAAATCCCAGAACCTTTCCGGATTACGTAAATTCGTATCGGGCGACGGCTTCAAGGAGTGAATGACGTCGGGGAATTTTATGGCGTCGCTTATGAAAAATACGGGCAGATCGTTTCCGACGATATCGTAAATGCCTTGATTTGTGTAGAATTTGACGGCAAAGCCTCTCGGATCACGCACCGTGTCGGCAGAGCCTCTTCCGCCGATAACAGTCGAAAAACGAACGAAAACATCCGTCTGCACACCGGGCGACTGTAAAAAGTCAGCCGTCGTGTATTTGCTCATACTTTGATACGGCTTAAAATATCCGAAAGCACCCGCACCCTTTGCGTGTACCACTCGTTCGGGTATCCTTTCTCTGTCGAAGTGCGCCATTTTGTCTAAAAAATGGACGTCGGTAAGTACGGCGTTTCCGTCTTTGCCGACGGCAATCGTATTCGAGTCGTTTCTTATCGGTCTTCCGAGGGAGTCCGTCATACGTCCTTTGTGCTTTGAGTTGTTTCTGCAGTTATCCATCGTATATCCTTTCTGTAAAAAATATTTACTGTATATCATATTCAGTACAAATAAAATTGATATCAAACTATTGTAATTTTGTTATATATATGGTATAATAACGGAGATATATATTGAGCTTGCTTGAAATATTAATACAATATTTACAAAATGCTCAAAAAACACTGTACTGTTTTATTGACAAACGATAAAAAATAGTGTAAAATACAGACAGTTATACGGATACAGCCCGCCGGCGTCGGCTGTATTGGAAATATATGTGCCGGAGAATAGGATAAATGATGGATAAGGCAAAGATTACAGAGCTTCAGAAAATCGCAAACTCTATCCGTAAGGATATCGTAACCGAAGTTTATTCGGCAAATTCGGGACATCCGGGCGGTTCTCTTTCTATTGCAGACGTTTTGACGTATCTTTATTTTGTAAAAATGAACGTAAAGACTGACGATCCCAAGTGGGCAGACCGTGACAGATTCGTTCTTTCCAAAGGTCACGCATCCCCCGCTATATACGCAACACTTGCGGAAAAAGGCTTCTTTTCCAAAGATGAGCTTGTAAAATTCCGTAATGTTGAAAGCATTTTGCAAGGTCACCCCGATATGAAGCACATTCCCGGCGTTGATATGTCAACGGGATCTCTCGGTCTCGGTATCTCTGCGGCGTGCGGTATGGCTCTCGGCGGCAAGACGCAGAAAAAAGATTTCAGAGTTTATACAATACTCGGCGACGGCGAAATTGCGGAAGGTCAGGTATGGGAGGCAGCTATGTTTGCCGCACATTACAAGCTCGATAACCTCTGCGCGTTCGTTGACAACAACGGACTTCAGATCGACGGCGAGATCGAAAAGGTAATGAACTCAAACCCCATAGATAAGAAATTTGAAGCGTTCGGCTGGAACGTGCAGGTAATAGACGGTCACGACTTCAACGCTATCGAAAAAGCAGTTGAAGCGGCTGAAGCTCATAAGGGAGCACCTTCCGTTATCATTATGAAGACCGTAAAGGGTAAGGGCGTGTCTTACATGGAAAACAAGGCAGGCTGGCACGGTGCCGCACCCAACAAAGAGCAGTACGAGCAGGCAATGGCAGACCTTGCTATGGCTGATTGAGAAAGGAAGGTATTTGAAAATGGCAGATAAGATAGCTACAAGAGAAGCATACGGCGCCGCACTTGCGGAGTTTGGTGCAAAATACGAAAACCTGGTCGTTCTCGATGCAGACCTTGCAGGCGCAACGAAAACAGGCGTTTTCGGTAAAGCATTTCCCGAAAGATTTTTCGACTGCGGTATCGCCGAAGGCGATATGGTAACGGTTGCCGCAGGTCTTTCAACAACGGGACTCGTTCCTTTCGCTTCATCCTTTGCAATGTTTCTGGCAGGCAGAGCGTTTGAACAGATAAGAAACTCAATAGGTTATCCTCACCTCAACGTAAAGCTCGGTGCAACACACGGCGGTATCACGGTAGGTGAAGACGGTGCAACACACCAGTGCCTTGAAGACTTCGGACTTATGCGTACAATCCCCGGTATGACGGTAATTTGCCCCTGCGATGCAGTTGAAACAAGAGCTGCAGTCGAAGCGGCTATAAAGTATAACGGTCCTGTATATCTCAGATTCGGACGTGCGGCAACGCCCGTGCTTTTCGATAAAGAAACGTATGAGTTCACATGGGGTAAGGGTGTAGTTATGGCTGACGGTGACGATGCGGCGATTATCGCCTGCGGCGTTATGGTCGATATAGCACTTTCGGCAAGAGAGCTTCTCAAAGCTGAAGGAATAAACGCAAGAGTTATCAATATGCACACAATAAAGCCTCTTGATGAGGAGCTTGTGCTTAAAGCGGCTAAAGAAACGGGCGCTATCGTAACGGCAGAGGAACACAACGTTCTCGGTGGTCTCGGCGAGGCTGTTTGCGGTGTCGTATCTGAAAACTGTCCCGTTCCCGTACTCCGCGTCGGCGTTGAAGACAGCTTCGGCAGAAGCGGTAAGGTTCCTCCTCTTATGGAAATGTACGGTCTTACACCCGAAAATATTGCCGCAAAGGTCAAAAAGGCAATATCGCTTAAAAAATAATGAGTAAATGCAAGTGTCTGAGCGCATCATCGCTTAAAATGATTGCGCTCGTCACAATGCTTATCGACCATTTCGGTCACGTCCTTTATTATTGGATGGTCAAATATAACGGATATCCGCAGGAAATATATACGCTTTTAAGGGCAGTCGGCAGGATCTCGTTTCCTTTGTATTGCTTTCTGCTCGTCGAAGGATTCGTGCATACGAAGAATTTGAAAAAATATTTTTTCAATCTCGGTCTGTTTGCACTCATTTCGGAAATTCCGTACGACCTTATGGTGAGATATAAAGCGTTCAATTTTTCAACGTGGAATATATTTTTCACACTTTTTGCAGGACTTTTTACGCTGTACTGCACGAAAAAGGTGAAGGAAGGGAAGATCTTATACTTTTTCGGTATGATCGTCCCTGCACTTGCGGCACAGTATCTCGGATTTGATTACGGCGCTTGGGGCGTTTTGCTCATACTTATTATGTATCTCGTGCGCGAAATTCCCGCCACGGGTGTACTTGCCACAACGCTTGCACTTGCCGTAAAGCAAAATACGGCATTTACTGCCGTTTTGCCGATGATGATGTACAACGGTGAAAAGGGCAAATTGAAAATGAAATATTTTTTCTACGCAATATACCCGATACATATTACCGTATTTACACTGATAAGATATTTCATATACGGTTTCTGACAATAAAAAAATCCCTGAAAGATTATCTAATGTGCCCCCTGTCAAGTAGACAGCGTAAAAAACAAAAAGAATATGTTAAATGAATAGATTCTTTCATCTCTCCCTGCTGCGCAGC
>JAZOSS010000004.1:0-30041 GCA_045657205.1 Eubacteriales bacterium | reverse complement strand
GAGACAAACGACACTTTCAACGTGTTCTGTCCTCGGAAACATATTTACCGGAGTTATTTTATCAGTCACATATCCCAAAGGGGCAAAAAGTGCTATATCACGTATGAGTGTATCAGGATCACAAGAAATGTATACAACCTTTTTAGGTGATGCTTTTACGATGTAGTCGATAACCTCACGCGTTATACCCTTTCTCGGCGGGTCTACTATTATACAGTCGGCATCGGGGGCTATCTTTGCGATATCTGAAGCATCCGCATTGTAGAAATTGCAGTTTTCAAGGGAATTAAGCTTAGCATTTTTCTTTGCATCTTCAATAGCTTCCGGGACTATTTCAACACCAACGAGCTTTTCGGCATCAGATGCTATACAAATACCGACAGTTCCTATACCGCAGTAAAGGTCAAGCACACATTTGTAATCATCCCCCAAAAGCTCCTTTGCTTTACCGTAGAGTATTTCCGTGCAGCGTTTATTAACCTGATAAAACGACGCGGGGGATATTATAAACCGTTTGCCCATAAGGACGTCTTCGATATATCCGTCACCGTATAAAACGACGGTCTTCTTTGAAAGAATTACGTTTGTATTTTCTTTATTGATATTGACACATACACTTCTTACAGACGGAAATTTATCAGTCAAGAGAGAAATATATTCATCTTTTTTCGGCAAAGCATCACCGTTTATAACGATGCAGACCATTATCTGCCCTGTACTTTCTGCACATCTCAAATAGATATGACGCAAAAGCCCATTGCCTGTTTTTTCGTCATATGCGGTAAGACCGTTTTTCTGAAAAAATTCAACCGACGTTCTGACAATACCGGAAAATGCAGGTGAAGATATCGCACAATCATCGCACGGTATCACCTCATGCGTTTTCTGTGCAAAAAAGCCTGCTTTGATATTTCCGTCTTTATCCTTTGTCAGCGGATACTGCGCTTTATTTCTGTAATGAGACGTCTTATTATCCGCATAAAGCGTATCTTCAACAGTTATACCGGAAAGTCCTGCTTTTTTAAGAGCTGATTCTATGTATCTTTTTTTCAGTTCGTTTTCATATTCAAAGCTTATATGTTGAAAAACACAACCTCCGCACCTTTTATACTCACATTCGGGCAACATTCTGAACGCGGACGGCTCTTTCAGCTCGTCGCATATACCGATGGCATAGTTTTTCAGAACTTTGATTATTTTTACAGTACACTTATCACCCTGAACACAGTTTTTCACAAAAACAGCACATCCGTTTATTTTACAAACACCGTATCCGAGATTATTTGTGTCCGTTATTTCAACGTCATATTTTTGATTTTTGATCAACTTTTCCATACTACAATACTTTCATATGATTAAAGGCGGCTATACAGCCGCCTTGTTTATTTCTTACAGAGATGCGAGTTTTCCACACACGTAGTCTGAAATATCAAGCGCGTTTTTAACGGTAAGCGTATCGTTGCCGTTAACATATGCAGCTTTTTCGTATGCCTTACCTTTAAAAGAACCACCGGAAAGAACGGAAATCACTTCATTGGTATCTGCATATGTAACTGTTCCGTTTCCGTCAACATCACCGAAAACAACAACGATATAATATTCTCCTTCGTTTTCGATAACCATACCGGTTGCAAGATTAGCGCTGTTCGAAACTTCACCTGAATCCGAAGTGATCTTTATGCCCTCAACATCAATTTCTTTATATTTTGCAAAATCTACTTTTGCATTTTCAACCGTTGTACCAAGCAAAAATCCGCTTATGAACTTTTCTTTTGTCACGCCGTCTTCTTCAATATCAAGCTCAACGCTTATTACAGTAACCGTTGCTTCGCAGGAAAGATCTCCGCATTCAGCAGTGATTTTTGCAATCCCTTTTCCTTTGGCTGTGATGTTGCCATCTTCGTCTATCGTTACAACCTTTTCGTTATCCGAGGAATACTCAAGTACATATTCACTTGCATCTTCGGGAGTAACGATTACATTTACTTTTTCGGTATCTCCCTTGTAAAAAACATATTCGCCTTTTTCAAATTTGATCGACTCAACAGACGCACCTGTGTCTGTTTCGGGTGATGTTGAATCCGCTTCTGTTTCCGGATCTGCAGGAGTGGATTCATCAACTGCAATTACTGAAAAAGAAAATGTGAAAACAAGTGCAAGCGCCAAGTTCAAGGAACAAATATTTTTTAACAACTTAATCATCATCCTCGTCCTCCTCAAAATTAATACCCACAAGATCATCAGAAAGATAATCAAAGCTTGCCGATACAGTCGGCTGTTCAAGTCCCGTCATATCGTCATCATCGTCTTCGTCATCATCATAATAGTACTCTTCACTGTCTTTTTTCTTTTTAAGGTAGACTATAATGAAATATACAACGCCGGCTACCACAGACAATGCAACGATAACAGCTATAACTATTCCGATTATCTTCATTACATTGCCACCATTGCGATCTGTGTCGGGTGTTACCGTTGTATCATCGTCGTCTGTTGCGTTACCTGTTTCACCGTCATCCGTACTTATCCCCGGATTCATTTCCCCACCGGTTATATCACTCATTTTCTGAACGATGGCATCGTATTTACTCTGAACATCGATACCGTTGGTCATAACAGACGGACCGAATCTCGATACAAGCGCGTTGTATCTTGCTATCATATCTTCGACCTTGCTTACGTCGTTGAGAACAAGATCATCGGGATCTGTTGATTTTACATCATTCTTAAATGTTGTAAGCTCATCGGCAAGTACGTATTCAACCTCAAAAGCATCTTCGAGTATTTTATCACCGACCTTGATATCTATGCTCACAACACCCGTTTCGGTATTTGAATACTCTGAAAGCATAGATTTATCAACAGCTTTTTCTTCCTTTGTACCGTCGCTGTACTGCACGATAAGATAAAGTCCTGTCGTATCAATGGGATATCCTACGGGAACATATTTATACGCAAGCTCGCTTCCGGATTTTACGATAATTCCCGCGACCGAAACTTCCATAACAGTTACGGTCATACTTGTTGTAAATCCCATGTATATTACGTTGAGCTTCTGCTCGCCCGGAGCTGTTTTATCGTATCCGGAAACGCTTATGTTTGAATCTGACAGCGGAATATATGATATTCCGTTATCTTCGCTGTACGGACTGTCATCGTAATACTGCACGATGATCTCGCCTTTTCCAAGGTTCAGATCCTCATTCAGCGCATATTTTGCCGTATACGTTCCAACCTTTAACGATATTGATTTTATCTCTCTTGAGACCGTTATAGTTTCTTCTGTTTCTGATCCGTCAGCGTCGACTTTAAGTACATACGTTCCGTTTTCTTTCAGAAAATATGGGCTTTCAATCGTTATTGCATCTCTTCCTTCATAAGAAAGCTCTGCGGTAGAAGCATCAAATTCAAGCTTTACCATCTTGTCATACGTGCCTTCATTTACACCGCTTTCATTATAAAGAACGGGCGGGCGGTCAACGTACACCTTCACAGAAGGAAGTTTCGGCTCCTTGCATTTGATCTTTGAACCGGGAGTGCTCGTCATATGGCTGTCGTAAAGGTTGCATTTCGTCACTTCAAAAAGAACGGGTGTATCTTCTTGTATTTCTTCCGATACTTTAAGTTCAAAGGTGAAAAGAACAAATTTGTTTATATTTTCTCTGGGCAACGGCTGTCCTGAATTATTTGCATAGCAATAATAGAAATTAACCGTTTTATCACCATCGTAAACAGCACCGACAGCATCGCCTGCATTTATCTTGAGCAAAGAAGTATCAACTGTTCCGGAGACAAGAGAAAATACACTTGAATCGAACTGAACAGATACCTCCATAGCTGATATTTTAGGCGTCATCGTTGCATAGTTGTCGATCTGTACTGTAACTTTTACAGAATCGCCCTTTTGCGGACTCGATGAAGAAACCGAAACCGATATCTGTGCCATATCCTTATCGACAACCGCAAAAGCGGATAACCCGAAAGAAGAAAGCACGACGGAAAGCGTAAGAATAAGCAATACTACTTTGTTTAATCTGTTTTTCATATCGTTATAGCCTTTCTGAAAAATTCGTTAAATCTTGTTTTTGGTGATCAGATACATATTAAAATCCCATGCGGGAATATATCTCGTTTTCTTTACGTATATTTCTGCATTATCGTACAGACCTCTCACAAGAGGTATCAGTTTGAACATATCGCTCGGCCTGTGATAAAGAGATATTTGCATATCGGGGGCAAAATTAGATATCGTATTACGTGAACCCAATATCGCGTCTTCCTCTGCGCCCTCTACATCCAATTTTATAAAATCGGCAGAAGCACCGTCAAGCACCGAATCAAGCCTTGCTACGTTTATCTTTTTCTCTTTACTGTTTGATGCGGAAGAAGTGTAAAGGGATGTATTTCTGTTTCCCTTTTCAAATATCACACTTTCCCCATCAGCGTTACCGAGTGCTGTGTTGTATAAAGAAAGTGAAACATCAAGGGAAGAAAGATTTTTCACCATTTTTTTATAGCTTCTTGCATCAGGTTCAAACGCATAAATCTTTGAAAGATTTGGACATACAGAGCTCATTTGCAAAACTGTATCTCCGTTATACGCCCCTGCGTCAATATACGATTTATAATTATAACATTTTAATTTAGATTTTGCAATAGCAAATTGAGAACTTTGTGCAAACTTAATATATTTTATTTTTCCCGAAAGCTTAAAATTAAGTACATCCGTAAATTCTCTTTTTGATTCCTCGTCAAACAAAAGCGACAAAGCGTATTCAAACTCATCCTTATGACATCTGTAATAGTCATAAGTGAATAGCTCATCCGGACACACGGGAAGGTCGGGAGCGTACAACTCATACTCGCTGTCAATTCTGCAAATATTTTCTATAACATCAGGCAGTGGAGTTCCGAATGACACCAAAACGATAAATTCACTGTATTTCTTTTTGACTTCATCGAAAGACAGGACTCTTTTCCCGTGAAAAAACTGTCCTCTCACAAATCCGTCGGAAGCGAAGTAATCATCAGGTTCTCTGCCTATACGTGACAGTGCTGTTATAAGCTTGTCGGCACCGTCACCCATTCCGTACACAACAAGCGGTTTTTTATCCGTGGAAAGATATTCCCACAGGTCGTAATTAACTTCTGTCATTTTACCTCACAAAAATATTATTTTCAAATTCGTATTTTATACCAAATTTATTACAGCGGTATAACGATACTTAAAATATTTAGCGGGTATCAGATACGAAAGTTTTTATTTTATTGTCATTACGACTTGAAATAGTCATCATTTTGTGTTATTATATATACGTATATGATATTATGTCAAAATCGGAGGGATACTATGGACGAAAATATAAAGCTGTTCAGAACAGCTGTAAGAGGCTTTAACAAAGATGACGTCGTAGATTATATCGAAAGAATGAATTTCAGCTTCAAATCAGAGCTTGACTCCGCATCAAAAGCATTAACCGAAGCAGAAAGCAAGCTTGCCGAGGCTCAGCAAAAAAGTGAAGAACACAATCGGGCAACAGAGGAAAATGAGACTTTGAGATCCGAACTTGAAGTTCTCAAAGAAGAACTCGCGGCTGTCAAAAAAGCAAATGATGAGCTTCAGATAAAATTATCCGAAAGTGAAGAATTGGCTGCGGCCCAGAACGACGCCATTGACCAATTATGTAAAGAAAACGAAGAATTAAAAGCTTCCTCTTTGTCAATGCATTTAATTAACGACCCTGAAATTGAGGAGAAAGCAAAACTTTACGATAAAATGTCATCAAAGATCGGTGCTGTTATAATTGACGCAAACAGAAATGCCGATTCTGTAATATCATCTGCAAAAGACGAAGGAAATACAATAGTCGAAACCGCAAAAAAAGAAGCGGAGACAATAATCTCCAACGCAAGAAAAGAAATTGAAATTATGTACAGTGATGCAAAAATGCATACGCAGACATATTTAAGCAACTACCGTAGCATATTTGAAAAACATTCACAATCCGTTACAGATATCATAAAGCAGATGGATGAAGAAATGTTTGAATGTGCAAAAGAACTCAAAGAAACCATAATTGACAAAGAATAAAGGAGAACAAACATGGACAATCTTTCACAAAAAGCACTTGAAATGGCATGGCAGTCTTTGCAAATCGAAAAGGATGCTATAGCTCAACTCGAAGAATATCTCGACAAAGAGGAGTTTTTGAAGGTCGCAAAGGCGCTCAGCGAATGTAAAAAAATAATAACGTGTGCAAGCGGCTCTTCGGGAATTGCGGCAAAAAAATTCCAACACAGCCTTTGCTGTATTGACAGACCTGCTTGCTTTATGTCACCTGCAGAAGCTGTACACGGCGGACTCGGTGTAGTTACCGACGAGGACTGTGTAATAATGGTATCAAGAGGCGGTAAAACAGTAGAGCTTCTGCCGATAATAGATGTTGTAAAGAAGAAGGGTGCAAAGCTTATAGCAGTAACAGAAAATCTAAATTCCCCTCTTGCGGAAAGTGCAGATTACATAATCAAGATGCAGATTGAAAAGGAAAGCGACAAATACAATATGATGGCAACCGCATCATACGTGGCAACGATTGCAATTTTTGACGCTTTGCTCGCCGCTGTTATGGAACTTACAGGATATAAAAAAGAACAGTTTGGTCTTATCCATCCGGGCGGAGCTGTCGGCGAAAGACTCAACAAAAAATAATGTAACGAAATGCCCCCTTGCCGATTATAATATAAAGAAATATCGGCACGGGGGTTATTATGGAATCGTATTTATATGTATTCAGCGGAATAAATGAGCTTGTATGTGCGTGCAAGTTTATTTCTTCGCTTCCTTCTCAATCATTAACGTCGGTCTATTGTGAAGATGCCAACGGTAAGACGAAATACTATCTTTTGTTTTCTCAAAGCGTATACGACATACGCAGTGAGCTGTATCCAATGTGTGCCATAAGCGAGTTTGCCGAGTGTGAACTACGGCCCTCACGTGCGTTGCGGGCTTATCTTAAAGAACGGTGTTATTTGCTTGCTGAGGAGAATGCATCCGAAATATTTGCTGAATTTTGTTAGGAAATAAAATGAATCTGGAAGAATTGTATGAAAAATGTAAAGCGTGTACGGCGTGTCCGCTTTACGCTTCAAAAACAAACACTGTCTTCGGTGTCGGTTCACACGATGCCGATATTATGTTTGTCGGAGAAGCGCCCGGTGAAAACGAGGATCTTACGGGTGAGCCGTTTGTCGGCCGAGCAGGAAAGCTTTTTGACAAATATCTTGAAGCTGTCGGAATGAAACGTGAAAACATTTACATTGCAAACATATTGAAATGCCGTCCTCCGAAAAACCGTGATCCGCAAAAAGCAGAGGAAGAAGCGTGTATTGACTTTTTACGTGAACAAGTGCGGATAATTTCCCCGTCGCTCATCGTATGTCTTGGCAGAATATCCGCCATGCGCCTTATAAAGCCTGATTTCAAGATCACGGCGGAGCACGGTGTGTTTTTTGAAAAAGGAAAATTTATTATGACTGCCGTATATCATCCGTCTGCATTGCTTCGTGATCCGCACAAGAAGGATGATATGCTGAAGGATATGCAAAAAATCAAGGAGTACGCCGTTACACACGGTCTTATTTGTTAGTATGGGAAATGTCGGCGAATTATTTAACACAGTAATAAAGCTGTTCATCATAATGGTGGTCGGCTTCGGAGCATACAAACTTAAATTTATGGACAGAGATTTTTCCAAAAAACTGTCCAATTTCGTCATTTGCGTAGGAACTCCTTTCCTTATTTTAGGAGGACTTCTGGGAACGGAAGACAAAAGCTTTGAAAATTTAAAATCGGGATTTCTTATAATCCTTGCAGGACTTTGCATCTATATACTTTCCGCTACCATCGCTTTTATTTCAACACGTCCTATAAAGGATAAAGGGGCACGCGGAATCGGTGAATTTGCGCTGATATTTGCAAACACGGGATTTATGGGATTCCCTGTTTTAAAAGCCCTTTTCGGTGAACAGATGGGTGCTTTTTACGGTTCTTTCTATATCATTATTTTCAACGTAGTCATCTGGACGTACGGAATATTTGTAATATCAAAGACCAGCACGGAAGTTAAAGTAAAGCCCATAAATATGATCTTGAATTACGGAACCGTTCCATGCATCATCGGAATAATTCTTTATATGCTCCCTTGGCAGCTTCCTTCCGTCGTTGTCGATGCTTTCGGTATGATAGGCGATATAACCATTCCCTGTTCGATGTTTATTATCGGCGGGGTTATTGCCACAATCCCTTTTAAAAAGGTTTTTTCCGATTTCAAAGTATATATCCTGCTTTTTATAAAGCTCATAGTAACTCCTATGTGCGCTTCGACTATTGCTTATTTTTTGCATCTTGACAGCTTCTGGATATATTTCGTTGCGATAATGACGGCTCTCCCGTGTGCTTCAAACACCGTAATGTATGCCGAAAAATACGATGTAGGGCCTGAATTCGGTGCAAAACTTACGGGAATCTCGACCGTTCTTTCCGTCATAACAGTTCCCGTAATTCTCGGAATTGTCGATAAACTGTTTATTTCTTGATCTAAACAAGGAGCACCAATGAAAAAAATTATTTTATCCGTGATATGTGTCATTCTCTCCGTAGCCATGATCTCGTGCACGGAAAACTCATCTTCGACAGATGAAGTATCAACTTCAAATACTGATATTTTTAGCGATGATAAAATTCTCGCATCACCGTCGGAAATCTTAGCGACATATGAAGGAATTGATATTTCGGTATTTGCGCTTAGATATTTCTTTGTGCAAGCTTACCGTGATTTTCAACAAGCACACTATACAGATATTTCCGCATACCTTGATCCCACCCTTCCTCTTCAAGATCAGATACCGACAAAAGAGGGATACACCGACTACAAAAGCTGGTACGACTATTTTCTTTCGATAGCAAAACGCGATCTTGAATATTATATCGCATTTGCCGCCGAAGCAAAAAAAGACGGAATATCTTTGACAGATGAAGAAAAAGCTTCCGTTGATGCAAACGTTGATTCTATCGCCGCAACAGCGAAGGGATACGGTATTTCCTTTGAAGAATATATGAAAGATATCGAAGGAATGGGTGCAGGTGTAACACCTCAGCTCATGAAAGATACGTATTACACTTTACAGCTTGCTACGAAATATTTGCAGATAAAATATAACTCGTTTGAAATAACGGATGACGATATCAAAAATGAGTTTGAAAAGAACAAAAATTCCTATACGGTTGCTGATTACAACATCATCACAATAACTCCCAAATACGATGCAACGAGCACAGAACAACAGAAACAGGATGCAAAAAACGATGCTTTAAACAAAGCCGACACGTTTATAACATCGCTTCAATCGGGAACATCGTTTATTGATACATACAAACTTATATATCCCGAACTTGAAGAAAAAGATTATAAGGAGTTTGAAAAGAACTGTACAGTTAACGGTGCAAAATATTCAGAAGATCCCGATGAGGTTATTTCCTGGATATTTTCAGACGGCAGACTTGACTCAGATATAACAAAATTTGTCGATTCACAAGGCAGAGTAAAGATCGTACAAGTTATAAATGCACCGCACGCAAACGATTTTCCGATATTGAACGCAAGATATATTTACATAGATCTTTCCCTCGGTGAATATACAGAAAGTACAGCAAAAAAACTTGCAGAGGATATAACAAGTCAAATTTCAAAAGCGGAAAATAAAGATGCTGAATTTATCACCCTCGTTGAAAAATATTCAGATGATAAAGTTACAAACAAAACCGGAGGTCTTGCGGAAAATATTATACCAACAAGCACGTCACTTCCGCAAAACGTCGTTTCTTGGTTATTCGAAGACGGACGAAAACTCTACGACTGCGGATATCAGGAATACACAAATTACGGTGTCGTATGCGGTTATTTCGTGACTTTTGTTTCATCCCACGGCGAACCGTATTATCAATATATAATAAAATCCAATTTAAAAACCGAGATGCTTTCCGATTATATCAAAGATAAAACGGAAAGTATACAGATAAACTACAATAGTGAGCTTACATCTTTGATCTACTGAAAACCCATCGGTGTAATCAAAGTGCTCGCCTGCATCACCGTATGTCACAATTATATGACGACTGTAATGTTATATAAAAGTAATTAATATTTTCAACGATCTCGATAATTCCGATTCGTTATACAAAAACCGCTCTGTGACTTTCCAATCGTCGCAAAGCGGTTTTATATTTTATTCAGATTTGTATGGAATTATAAGTGAGGAAGCGATTCACCATTTTGCATCAATCAATGGGTTTCATCGTGGGGAACAAAAGAACATCGCGTATAGAATAGCTATCTGTAAGGAGCATAACAAGACGGTCAACACCGAAGCCGAGTCCGCCCGTGGGGGGCATACCGTATTCAAGTGCCATGAGGAAGTCTTCATCGACCTCAGCATTTGCACCCGTTGCACGTTTAGCCGCCACCTGGCGTTCAAATCTGTCGCGCTGGTCGATCGGGTCGTTAAGCTCGGAGAAAGCGTTACCCATTTCTCTTGCGTAAATGAAGAATTCAAAGCGTTCTGTAAACGCGGGATCTTCGGGTTTTCTCTTTGCAAGGGGAGAAATTTCAACGGGATAGTCGTAAATAAACGTAGGCTGTATAAGCTTATCTTCAACGTATTCGTCGAAGAATGCCGCAAGAACGTCGCCTTTTGCAGCGTTAGCTTCGACCTCTACGCCGCGTGCTTTTGCTCTGTTACGTGCGTCCTCGTCAGATGTCCATTCGTAATAATCTTCGCCCGAATACATCTTAACAGCCTCAACCATTGTAAGACGTTTCCAAGGGGATGCCATATTGATCTCTGTTCCCTGATACGTTATAACGTCGCTTCCGCATATCTTCTTCGTTATATGAACGTAAAGCTCCTCGACGAGGTCCATTATTTCGTGATAATCTGCATACGCCTGGTAAAGCTCGATTGATGTAAACTCGGGGTTATGCTTGATATCCATACCTTCGTTACGGAAAATTCTGCCCACTTCATACACCTTATTGAAGCCGCCGACGATAAGACGCTTCAAATAAAGCTCTGTTTCAATACGGAGGTACATATCAATATCAAGTGCGTTATGGTGTGTAACGAAAGGACGAGCAGATGCGCCTATCTCAAGTGTATGCAAAACGGGTGTATCAACTTCAAGAAATCCTTTTTCGTCAAGGAAAGCACGAAGCTCTCTTATTATCTGTGAACGCTTTACAAACGTATCCTTTACTTCGGGATTTACGATAAGATCGACGTAACGGCGGCGGTAACGTGTATCCTGGTCCTTGAGGCCGTGCCACTTTTCGGGAAGCGGGAGCAAGGATTTTGTCAAAAGCTCAAGCTTCTGAGCGTGAATGGATATTTCTCCTCTTCTCGTTCTGAAAACAAAGCCTTCAAGTCCGATAATATCACCGATGTCCCACTTTTTATAAGCATCAAAAACGTCAGCACCGACGTCATCTATCTTAATATACGCCTGTATTCTTCCCGTAGAATCCGCAATATCAATAAAGTTAGCTTTACCCATATCACGTCTTGACATAATTCTGCCGGCTATTCTTACAGTCTGATTTTCATATTCTTCAAACTTTTCTTTAATGACTGCCGCTTCTGCCGTAACATTATACTTTGTTACTTCGAAAGGGTTTTTCCCGTCATTCTTCAACGCATCGAGTTTTGCTCTGCGTATGGCAAGCTCGGAGGAAAGATCAATTTCTTCCGTCTGCTCAACATTGTTCAATTCTTCACTCATTTTATTCAGTTCCTTTCCGCGGTTAAGACTGTATTATTTGCTGATATCAAGAATAACGATTTGCAGATCGCCCTTGGGCAAACGTACCGTTACGTTGTCGCCGACCTTAGCACCAATAATTGCTTTACCGATAGGTGAGCTGTCGGAAATCTTGTTCTGGAACGGGTCTGCTTCTGTTGAACCGACGAGATAATATTCAATGATATCATCAAAATTAAGGTTGTGTATCTTTACTTTTGCACCGACACTTACTCTGTCAGTCGTAATATCGTCATCTGAAACGACTTTCATTCTTGAAATTTTATCTTCAAGCTCTGCTATTTGTGCTTCAACCTGTGCCTGCTCTGTTCTTGCGGCATCATATTCTGCGTTTTCCGACAAGTCGCCGAAGGAACGTGCTACTTTAACACTTTCTCTTACTTCGTTTCTTTTCGTTGTGCGAAGATATTCAAGCTCTTCCGTAAGCTTCTTATATCCTTCTTCTGTTATTGTAATAATGTTATCTGCCATTGGTTTATCCTCACTTTATATCATTATTTATTTTAAAAGTTCAATCGCGAATTTAAGCTGGTCATCGTCCTCCAAGGAAAGCTTATACAAGCTTATACGTGAAGCTTCATATGAAAGACTTACCTTGTGGTCAGGTATTATTCCCGCACCGTCAAAATTATCCGATTTCGGCGGATAGTACAGCGCCGTGGAAATATAAATGTGTGATCCGTCGCTCAAAGCAAACGGTGTTGAAACGGAGCCTTTGCCGTGCGTTTTTTCTCCTACCGAAACAGCTTTATCATAATCCATAAGGGCTGATGTAAAAAGCTCTGCGGCTGAAGCGGTATTTCCGTCCACAATTACAACCATTGGCATATCAACGGATGCTTTATCCGATTTATATACCTCGGTATTCCCTTTTTTATCCTTTATCGTGAACATAATTCCTTCAGGCAAAAGGTAGTCAAGTGTTTCAACTATTGATGTTAAAGAACCGCCGCCGTTATCTCTTACATCGAATATTATGCTTTCAGCACCTTGTCCTTTCAGATCATTTATAGCGTTTTTAAGCTCTGTTGCCGTATTTTTATAAAAGTTGGTTATTTTGATATATGCAATTCCGCTTACAAGCTTATATTCGACGGTAGTTGCAGTATATTCATTTCTGGTGACGGTAATGTCCTTTGTTGTCATCGTGTCCGTTTTTTGAACCGTCAAAACAACGTTTTTACCGACATCGCCGAGTATAAGATCTGTCGCTGTAGTATATCCGACATCTGATACTTTTGAGCCGTCAACCGAGAATATAAGGTCTCCCTGCTCGATACCTGCCGTATCTGCAGGACTGTTTTCATATACTCTATACACTTCTATTGCGTTTGAATCACCGTTAAATCCGACGATGATACCTATTCCGACAGATCTGTCGTTGAGCTGTTCGACATAGGCTTTATATTCATCAGCCGTGTAATAATGACCGTATCTGTCACCTGTACCGTAGATATAACCCTGAACGAGTCCGTTCAATATATCCTCTTCGGTAAAATCGTATATATAATTTTCTTTATATATCTGACTGATCTCGTTTATCTTGGCATCGGAAAATGTATTTGAAAGCAAGCTGTTAAGCTGTCTTTTATACATTTGTCCGACTGCAAGATACGTTATCTGAAACACTAAAACGGCTACAAGTATAAGCGATATAGCAAATGTAAAATATGATACCGAGCGTTTTTTCTCTTTTATTTCTTTACGCTCTGTTACCTCATCTGCGTTGCCATTGTTTGTAATTATATCTTCGTTATTATTTATGTTATTGTTTTCTTCCATATTCACCGTTCTTTCAAAATGTTATAACAAACTTGCCGAGGCTGCCGCATCAAGCGATAGCCTCGTATTAATAATATGTATTAAAAATACTTCTTTAATTTTGAGAACAGTGTTGGATAGAAATCAACAGGACTTACATAATTTCCATTTGGACTTATTACCGAAAAATGCAAATGATTACCCGTTGAATCACCTGTTGTGCCCACTAAAGCTATAACCTTTCCCTGTGCAACTCTGTCACCAACATTTACAAGCAATTTAGAAGCGTGTGCATAAAGGGTTCTGTAACCGTTATCGTGAAGAATAACAACATAATTTCCGAAAGATCTATGTCTTGTTGAGATAAGAACAGTTCCATCGTCAACTGCATAAATGTTGTTTCCTGCGCCGAGGGCAAGGTCAACACCATTGTGATAAACGTATTTACTTCCCCCGAATGGATCAGGTCTGTATCCGAACGGACTTGTCCATTTACCTTTATTATAGTCAATAGGCCAAATCCAATCTCCCTCTTTGACAATATTGTTTCCACCCGAAGTTACAGGTTTTTTATCCTGATCTTTCTTTGCTTCTTCTTCAGCACGAAGCTGTTCTTCGTACTTTTTTTCAAGATCCTCTTTCGTTTGTACCTGACTGTTTTTTTCATCAACAAGTGCTTGTATTTCTTCAAGAAGGTCCAACTCATCCTGACGGTACTGATCATCAAGTCGGATAGCTGTTTCACGATCCTCCTTTAACTTATTGAGTATCTCAACAGCCTCAGCGGAAAGTTCATCTACCGTTTCTTTATTTGTATTAAGCGTTACCATGTTTTCATCGTAAAGATCTTTCATATCCTCAAGATCGGAAACCTGGCTTTCATACGTGATAATAAGATTTTCAGTACTATCAAGCAAATACTGCTCGTAATCGAGAATGCTTCCGATGTACTGGATATTAAGGATAAAATCAGAAATAGAACGTGACGTCAAAAGTATTTCGATATATTTGAGCTTTGTCGAACCCTGTTCATAGTTGTTTCTGAAAAACTCTATAAACACAGCTTCCTGCTCATCAAGCTGATCTTTAGTGGATTGTATCATTTGAGTCTTGAGTTCGATATCTTCTTCGCACGCTCTGATTATATCCTCCGTGGCAACTATCTGACCTATGAGATATTCAAGTTGAAGATCGAGCAATGCTTTTCGCTGCTCAGCAAAATCAGTATCTGCTTTAAGCTGTTCAAGTTGTTCTTTGATTTCTTTTTGTTTTTTATAAAGATCATCACGATCGCCCTTAAGTCTGTTTATTTCAGCTTGAGTGCTTGCGATCTCGGATTCGATCTTATTTATATCACCTTGCGAAATTTTAGCCGCATTTACCGATACAGGGGACAAAAGGATAACAGACGCAAGAAGCAAGACGATTATTTTTTTGAATTTATTTGCCATATATTTCTCCTTCTTTATACCTTTACATTTTTCGCCAACGATATCTTACTTCCTATAACACACGTCAAAAGTGCAATTATCAAATATCCGATAAGTGTAGGCAACCATATTTCGGAAAAGGGTGCTATACTTAAAAACGTTGATACTTCCTGTCCCGAATTCATCAATATACTACAAAGATAACCATATACAACATACTGCACAAAATAAGCAACAGCTGTAGATATAAGTCCTATAATAACAGATTCAAGTAAGAACGGGAAAGATATAAAGAAACTTGTTGCACCGACATATCGCATAACAAGGATCTCTTTTTCTCTCGTCGATATTGCGATACTTACTGTGTTCATAATTATTACCACAGAAATAAACACGAGAACTACCATAAATACCAAAAATATAATCATTATCGTATCTTTAAGGTTCTGTAGCGTACGTGCGGCATCTGCGGCATCCTTTACACTTCTTATACCGTCTATTGCCGAAAGTCTGTCACGAAGTTCTGTTATTCCGTTTATATCCTTGTAGACGACCTTAAAAGCATCGGACAGCGGGTTTTTATCCGCATACACAACCGTTCCCGACTGTTCTGTTACAACATCAGTATCCTCAGCAACTGTGCCAGACTCAACTGTATTTTCTGTCGCAATATTTTCCTCTGTCAGGGCATCGGTAACAGCATCCGTATCCGAAGGTGTTTCTTCTTCCTTGAAATCTTCCTCCGGAATCAAAGACAAAATATTGTCTGTTTGCTGATAATTTGCAAGTACCGCTTCATCAAATGAAACATCAACAAGTGAGTCTATATCAGTTATTTCAGAACTATATTTTATCTCTGTTTCAAACTGCACGCCATCTGCCGATACAGTAATTTTAATATTAAAAACTTCATTCACGATATTGCCGTTTTCGTCGATCGCAACGGTAGCATAACCCGATACCTTCGGTGATTCTTCTGTCGGAAGAACACTTTCAAGATCAAACGCATCAATAATCGTTTCAGGCAAAATACCGTTCATCGTAACGGCATAACCGTCATCTGTTTCAAGTACGGTATACTCCGAAAAATCGGCTAACCAATTCATTTTCTGAAGCTCTGCGTAATCAAGTGTATAAAAATCTTCAGCACTCAATTCACCGCAGCTCGGAATTTCACCACCGAGATAAAGTATGCCGTCTTTGTAATATTTAGCATCGGCAAGCTGTCCGCCAAGATGACTTTCAGACAAAAATTGTGTGTTCTTACCATCACAGATAAGTTTTTCCACGCCATCAATGCTTATCTCATTTTCAAGCATTTTCATAATAATACTTGAAGAATACGTATAGCTTTTGTAGTTTTCTCTTTTAGAGATAGCATCCGCAACAAGTTTTTTGCCATTGACTGTGACTGTGGGAATATCTTCAGCCGGTACATCCGTGTCTGCCGGCTGAGTCTGCGTTGCAGTTTCCGTTTCCTTGTCCGCATTGCTGTTCTTATTTTCAAAATAATCAAGTATTGCAGGGAAAGAAGCGTACTGTTTTTTCTGTTCTTCAAAAGCAACTTCTTTCGAAATAAATGTAACGCTTTCTACGTTATTAAGTCCCCTTATTGCTTCTTCTATTCGTTTTTCTTCACCATCGGGAAGATCATAGTCGCACATACATACGATCTCATTAAGACCGTCAAGATCGTTGAGATTGACATATAAATTGTATATCAGTAAGCCGAAGGAACCGGTTACAAGCAGACACGAAGACAGTATCAAAACGGAAGCAAGTGTCATAAATCCGTTTCTCACAAGGCTGTGAAAACTTCTTTGTGCAAGGTATGAAAAGCTGTATTTACGCATGGAACATACCTCCCATTCTGTCTTCTACGATAACACCGTCGGAAATAACGACAACACGTTTTTTAAAGAAATCAACAAGCTCTTTATCGTGTGTTATCACTATGACTGTTCTGCCTCCCTGGTTGAGTTGGACGAGCATATTCATAACGTCCATACTCATCTGCGGGTCAATGTTCGCCGTAGGCTCGTCCGCTATTATAATGCGTGGATTGTTAGCCATAGCACGAGCAAGAGAGACTCGCTGTTGCTCGCCGCCTGAAAGTTGTGACGGATAACTGTCCTTTCTATGTTCGAGGTTAAGAAGCGAAAGAAGCTTCGGAACACGCTTTTTTATGACGCTGTTGGGTTCGCCTATGACACGCATAGCAAAAGCAACATTTTCATATACCGTATTTTTTTCAAACAGTTTAAAATCCTGGAAAACTATACCGAGATTACGTCTGTAATACGGTATTTTACGGCTTTTGAGGGTATTAAGGTCGTAGTCGTCAACGTGTATTGAGCCTTCCGTCGGCTCTTCTTCGCCGAGTAAGAGCTTCAAAAGCGTTGATTTACCCGCACCCGAACGACCGACTATAAACACAAAACCTTCGTCTTCAATGGTCAAATTTATATTTTTAAGTGCAACCGTTCCGCTCGGATACACTTTTGATACGTTGTCAAATTTTATCATTATTTATCCTTCATAAATTCAGATAATCAAAATTTTGCAGGCTTGCTCGTGAGATACTTTTGAACCATAAGAGCTACCTTAAAGGTTATAGCGTGTTCAAACTCACGCAGATCAAGTCCTGTTATCTTTTTTATCTTATCAAGTCTGTAAACGAGTGTATTTCTGTGTACGAAGAGTTTTCTTGAAGTTTCCGATACATTGAGGTTGTTTTCAAAGAACGCTTGTATCGTCATAAGCGTCTCCCTGTCGATATTTTCAAATGAGCCTTTTTTAAACACTTCATTGAGGAACATTTCACAAAGCGTTGTGGGAAGCTGATAAATAAGTCTGCCGATGCCGAGATTTTCATACGCTATGATATCTTTTTCCGTATCAAAGACCTTACCGACTTCAAGAGCGACCTGCGCTTCTTTATATGAACGCGCAAGATCACGTACATTATCTGCCGCAGAACCGATACCAATGGCGACTTTGGCAAAAAATTCCGTCGAAAGCATATCGTATATGGACTGAGCGATCTTCATTATCTCCTCGGATTCATACCCGGGCTTCATCTCTTTAACGAGAACTATATCGTTCTCTCCCACGCTTATTACATAATCCCTGCTCTTGTCGGGATACATACTCGTTATCATATCAAAAGGAACTGCCTCTGTCGGAGCAAGGAATTTCACAAGGATAGCAACACGCGTAACCTCGGTTGAAAAGTGAAGCTCCTTTGATTTTATATAAATGTCACTCGGAAGAATATTATCGAGAATTATATTTTTGATAAACGAGGCTTTGTCGTATTTTTCATCGTACAGATTTTTGATATTTGAAAGCGAAACAGCAAGCACTGAGGAAATATTATCCGCAATCTTGTCATCTCCCTCAACAAAAACTATGTATTCGGCTTTATTTGAATCTCCTATGGGTCTGTAAGTGAAACCGTTTGAATAAACGACATCGGCAGCATAGGCAAGCTCGTCCTTTATACCCGGACAGATCTCTCCTATCTTACCGAGTTCCGAGCACGATATTATTATACTGTTATCGTCTATAACACCTATCACACGGTCAACCGCATCCTTCATCTGATGGATAACACCCTGAAATAATCTGTTTGACATATACACCTCCAAAAAAACATTTGTGTCGCTTATGTGTCATTTTTTGGCACACAAAAAGAATTATATACCGTTTTTTGTAACATTTCAACAAGTATTTAAAAATTTTATATAAATTTTCCGACTTTTTATGTCACATTTTCATAAAAAATTGCCGTAATTTATATTTACAGCTCATACTCGTAGATCAAGCACGAAAGCACGAACAAAGGTGCCGTTTCACATCTGAGTATTCTTTTACCGAGCGTAACAGCAATAGCACCGTTTTCCTTAGCAAACAGCGCTTCATCTTCCGTATATCCGCCTTCAGGACCTACAAATACGGATATTTCATCACAATCATTACAAGAAAGCGCCTTCTTCAACGTCAAAGAACCCTCAAGTTCGTAACAAAAAAGTTTTTTTCCCTTTGCTTCTTTAACAGCCGTTTTAAAATCAACGGGCGGAAAGACACACGGTACGACAGCTCTTCCGCTTTGCTTTGCGGCAGACTCTGCGATTTTTGAAAATCTTTCCGTTTTTCTTTTACAATCCTTTGCATCGTATCTTGCAACACACCGTTTGCTGTCAACAAGCGTTATATCGTACACGCCTATCTCTGTCGCCTTCTGGATTATAAGATCAAGCTTATCGCCCTTTGCAACCGATTGGTACAGATGCAATTTAACATTCGGCTCTGCCGAAGATACAGTAACGTCCGTTATTTTCGCCGTAACTCTTTCCGGAGTAATGGACGTAATAACGCACGTATATTCCCTTTTTTCTTCATCGCAGACTGTAATAACGTCCCCCGGTCTTGAACGGAGGGAAACGCCTATATGAACGCAGTCGTCACCTTCGATGACAACGCTGTCAGACGTTATATTTTCCGAAGAAAGAAAGAATCTCATCACTGCTGTGAAGCTTCGGGAATTACGATAGCAAGGAACTTGCAGTCTTCGCCGTCTATTGCGATCATTCCGTGGGGCCATTTCGAGTTGAGGTAGATGCAGTCGCCCTCGTGAAGTATCTCAACTTTATCGTTCACGATCATTTTAAGCGTTCCTTTGATTATCATATCAAACTCATGTCCGTCGTGAACACACATATGAATGGGCGCATTGAGCGCATCCTCGCTGTACGGAACAGTTACCGTAAACGGTTCGATCTTTCTGTCACTGAAAAGATATGCCATATTCTGATAATCGAATCCCGCACGTCTTTCAACGGGAAGTCCTTCGCCTTTTTTCGTAACCGTATAAACGGAAAGCTTCGGAGCTTCACCCATTATAAGGTCGGTAAGGTCAACGCGGAGTCTTTGTGCCGCCTTGCACAAAAACGATATTGACATATCGCACTTTCCCTGCTCGCACTGTATATATTCTTCTTCCGTCGTATCCGTAAACTTTGCCATATCAGCAGTTGTAAAACCGAGTATATCACGAAGGTCGGCAAGTCTTTCGCCTATCTGTTTAAGATTGGATATTTCCATAATTATCTCCATTCCGCCGTTTGGCTTAAATCAATTTCAAAGAGGTACGCAACTAAACGATACCCCACCTTTTGAATTATATCACATACATCAGCAAAATGTAAAGCGTAAAATGTTAATATTATTTATTTTATATAAAAACAGCAAAAATTACACACGGCGTATAATTTTTGCTGTTTTTATTCAGATCTTGACGTTATATTTGCGTATATGTGTTTCAACAAATTTTATCACAAGTACAAGTAAAATTATCTCAAACGGAAGCATCACGAGGTTCTTCGTCAGTCTTGCAGGCAAAAGTGCCATGAAAGTATTGCCGTAAAGAACGCTGCAGCAGAACGTATTTAAAATGATGTTACATATTACGGTGTCCGCCGTTTTAGCCGCTATCATCCTCCACAAAGGGAGCTTTGCGCCCGTGATCTGTTCTCTGTCAAGAAGCAATCCGTAGAAAAATCCGCTTATGAGTGCCGTAAGTGTAAACCCCGGAAAAAGCATACCGCCTGCGGGATTGACTATATAGCCGATAATATCGGCGGATGCACCGAACGCCATCCCCGTTATCGGCCCGTAAAGATAACCGCATAAAGCGATGAAGATATACGTAAAGGTTATCTTCATTTCCTGTATCGGCATTATTTCAACGAGAGAAACGACACCTGCAAGCGAAAGAAGCAAAGCGCACATAACAAGCTTTGCTGTGCGTTTTCTTGCCGATATCTTCGTATCCTCTCTTACTTCACCGCCGAGTTTAAAAAGGCATGCAACAAGAACCGCTATAACACCTGCAACACCCGCACCCCAGAAAAGAACGAATCTTTCAAAGGATGTCGGAATTACCGCTTTCAGCGTAAGATCTGTTTGCTTGACTACGGAATACGACAGCATTCTCACAGCAAAAATAACAAACTGCATTATCAGCAATACCGTACCGCACATAAAAAGGCGATGATTGTTTTTAAATTTCAACATTGGCATTTTCCTTCCAAACAGATGGAAATTCCCGTATCAGTTAAAATAAAAACGGAAGAACATAAAATTCTCCCGCAAAAAAACTGTATTATCAGCGGGATGCGGATATAAAATCGCAGCTTTAAGCAATTCGTTCGGCAGACAACTCCCCGTCCTGCCGACACTGTGGGTACACCACAAACGCTTTATATCCTACTCTGTTTACGTATATTCTACCACTGCATATAAAAAAAATCTATTGACATAATATATATTTTTTATAATCTTACAGACCTTTTTTTGTACATTTACAACAAATATGTACAGATTTTTTTCGTTTTTTTACTTCATTTTGTTTTCACATAATACACAAAACATTCTTGAATTTTATCCCCCTATAATGTATAATTTCCATAAATATTTAGTTTGAGGTAATTATGGTTTTTTCGAGTCTTGAGTTTTTATTTCTTTTTCTTGCACTGTCACTCGGAGTGTATTTTCTCGTTCCGCACAAATGGCGAAACATCTTTCTTCTGATCGTAAGCCTTATATTTTACGGATGGGATGAGTACGTTTACATACTGCTTATGGTATTCACCATAATCATAGATTATGCTTTCGGATACTTCGTGGACAAATATCGAGATAACATAAAAAAAGCAAAAGGTATCCTTGTTTTAAGTGTAGTAATAAACCTTGCCATTCTCGGATTTTTCAAATATTACGATTTTATCGTCGGAAGCATACTTAATCTTATACCGGGAGTAAATATTCCCCTGCTCGGTCTTGAACTCCCAATCGGTATATCCTTCTACACATTCCAGGCACTTTCCTACGTTATCGACGTTTACAGAGGAGATGCAAACGTACAGAAAAAGATAACCTCATTCGGTGCTTACGTTACACTTTTTCCCCAGCTTATTGCAGGCCCTATCGTTCGTTACAAGGATGTTGACGACCAGCTCAACGAACGTAAAGAATCGGTAGACCTTTTCGCATCGGGCGTCAGAACGTTCGTTGCAGGACTTGGAAAAAAGATAATTTTTGCAAACGCTGTCGGTGAAATATGGTATCATTTCCGTGACATACCGACAGATGAAAGGTCTATTCTCGCCGCCTGGTTCGGCATAATGTGTTATTCTTTACAGCTTTATTTTGACTTTTCGGCATACTCCGATATGGCAATAGGTCTTGGCAAGATGCTCGGTTTCCGTTTTCTTGAAAACTTCAATTATCCGTACATTTCAAAAAGTATTACGGAATTCTGGAGAAGGTGGCATATGTCACTTTCCACCTGGTTCCGCGACAACGTTTACTTTCCTTTGGGAGGATCGCGCGGCGGAAAATTCAAAACGTACCGCAACCTGTTTATCGTATGGCTTCTTACCGGTATCTGGCACGGAGCGTATTGGAATTACATTCTGTGGGGACTTTATTACGGAATAATACTCATGCTTGAAAAAGGTTTTCTTCTCAAAGCTCTCGAAAAGATCCCCGCCTTTTTCAGACACGTTTACACGCTTTTGATCGTTTTGTTCGGCTGGCTTCTGTTCGTATTTGAAGATATCGGCGCAGGCTTTGAATATTTGAAGAATATGTTCGGAATAAACGGCTCGGGATTTATAAATTCAGCCGATGCGTACGAAATAATGAGAAATATCGTATTTGTAATCATTCTCTGCATTGCGTGCACTCCCTTTCCCAAAAAGCTGTTTTACAAGCTTTATTTTTCGGAAAGAAAACTCGCAGATGTATACAGATACGCCGTACCCGTTTGCTGCCTTTTATTTCTTGCAGTATCAACGGCTTACCTCGTTGACTCAAGCTTCAATCCGTTTTTATATTTCAGATTTTAAGATAGGAGGATGATGACTGTGAATAACAAAAAGCCCGAAGCGGAAGTGCTTCTCGATAAACAGCTTGAATTTTCATCAAAAACAAAAAAGGCAAACGTCATAACCTCCGTATCCTTCGCCGCTGTAATTCTTATAACAGCCGTCCTTTTCTGGATACTGCCCGACAGCGAATACTCCGGTGAAGAAAAAAGGGCGCTCAAGCAGATGCCCGAGATATCCGTCAGCAGATTTATAAAGGACTTCAGAGAAGATCTTAACGAAATTTTTATGACGGAGGAAGAAAAGCAAGCACTTGAAAAAAGCGACAGCTTAGCGGATGAAATGGCAGAATATTATGCAGATCAGTTCCCTGCAAGAAACGCTCTGCGAGCACTTAAAGGATATGCAGAGATGCTCCTTTGCAAAGGTCAGTCAAACGGCATAATACTGTCAGACGGTATGCTCATTGATCCCGATACCGTAACGGGAAGCACGACCGATGAAAACGGCAACAAGACCGACAGAACGATAGAAGATGCAAAGAATACCGTAACAAAAAACGTAAGCTATATTGCGTATCTCGATAAGATGCTCAAAGACACGGACGTGTCCCTTCACACTGCGTTGGCAGGAAGAACGACGGACGTTTACGAAACCAGTCTGCCTTATTTCTTACCAAAGGAAGACAACCGTTCTTTGTGGCAGGCTTATAACGATAGTGTGGGCAAAGCAGGTATAAATTCGATCGACTTACTTACCCCCTTAAAAACTCACGCCGACAGCGGTGAATACGTGTATTACAAGACGGACCACCACTGGACGACTCTCGGTGCTTACTACGCTTACGTTGAAATAATGAATAGTTTGGGAGACGAACCGCTTCCGATCGAAAGTTTTACAAAAGAGGTTGCAAGTGAAAACTTTTTGGGAACGGTATACGCAAAATCGGGCGTTACGCCAGGCGGCAAGGACACGGTAACATTTTTCAGATTTGACGGTGATGAAAATTTCACAACGACGATACCCGTCGGAAACGATATAACCGAGTACAAAGGCTTTTACAACAGAGTATATCTCGATTCTACCGATAAATACAGTGCATTTATCGGACACGATAATTTTGAATACGGCGGAAACAATCCGATAACTTACGTAAAAAAAGACGGTGCGGAAAACAGACAGACTCTCGTGCTTATAAAGGACAGCTTCGCGCACAGTGTCGTGCCGTTTCTTGCATATCACTACGACCTTGTAATACTCGATATGAGGTATTACACCCCCGACGGCAGCACAAACAAAACCGTTCTTCAGTACGCAAATAATGAAAACGTATCAAAAATACTTATTCTTTACAATATGGAAACGTTTATGAACGACTCGTATCTTATGAGAATAATAGGCTAACCGATATAAAAAAGAACAGAGCAAGAATATAAGGATAATTTCCTTTTACTCTTGCTCTTTTTATACAACCGAAGTTTATTTATCGCCAAACAAGTCGAAAAGTTCACCGACGTCTTTATTGACTTCGTATCCCGTCCAACCTACGGCAATGTTTCTTTTTTTATCAACGATGGTCATCTGTCCTGCCATTCCGCCCTTTGCAAAGACGTTATCGCGAACACGGCAAAGCTCGTATCCTCTTGTAAGAACTATATTCACCCATTCACTTGACAGTATTCTCTTTCCTTCGTACACACCGTCGTTAAGATACACGGCAGCATGTCTTGCTATATCTGAGGAACGAATATACAGCCCCGTAGCTCCTATCGGATAACCGTGAGGGCATTTGCTCCACGCCGCTTCACGGAAGCCCAACGGATAAAATACACGCTTCATAAGAAGATCGTCCGCCTTCATACCGCATTTCGCCGTTATGACACGTGAAAGCATATAGAATGCTCCGTCGCTGTACTGTCCTTTTTCACCGGGTTCAAACTCAAGCTTTGTTTTAAACAGATATTCAAGAAAATCATCCGTATAAAATTCGTGGATGTTATAGCAGTCGATATCAAGATATCCCAAAGGCAAGCCTGCCGCGTGTGTCAAAAGATGATGAACCGTTACTTTATTCCATCTTTCGTCATATTCATCAGGCAACGAGTCTGCAAAAATATCAACAACTTTTTCTTCAACATCTATAAGTCCGTCATCATACAAAAGACCTATTCCCGTTACGATAAACGCCTTTGAAACGGAGTATATATCGTTACAAGGATTTACCGGTTGAAAAGACACCGTTTTTTCTTCACCGTTTTCAATAACGGTGAGCGAAAAAAGATTAAATCCTTTTTCTTTTATTGCTTTTGTCATCTTGTTTATCATTATTTTCCACCTTTCTTCGTATACTACAAAAAATATATCATAAATTTTGTAAAATTACAATCACTTTTTTTAATAAAATTTCCGATAACTCTTGTAAAAATCAAAGCTATGTATTATAATGTAAAGTAGAATAATAATGAAATGGGTTAGATTTATGCTTAGTACTAAAATTTCTCTTGCCGAAAAGATACATTCGGCTTTCGTATCATCCTTTCCCGAAGGACATCCCGAAAAGGATGAAATACTCTCACTTCTCACCTGCCCCCCCGACAAGGCAATGGGCGATCTTGCGATGCCTTGCTTTAAATTTGCAAAGCTTTTGCGTACCTCTCCTGTCAATATTTCCAACACTCTTGCACAGTCGCTTCAGAATATCGACGGTATAAAGGTAGAGTCCGTAAACGGATACTTAAACGTCTTTATTGATAAAAACACATTTTTCAAAAAGACGGTCGAAAAAATACTTACTCAAAAAGAAAACTACGGAAAAACAGACGTAGGACAAGGAAAGACCATCGTTCTCGACTACTCCTCTCCGAACGTCGCAAAGCCTTTCCACGTTGGACACCTCGGCACGACCGTTATCGGTCACTCGCTGAAAAAGCTTTTTGAAGCCGCAGGCTACAACTGTATCGGTGTAAACCACCTCGGCGACTGGGGTACACAGTTCGGTAAGCTCATCGTTGCTTACAAAAAATGGGGTAACGAAAAGAAAGTCGAAGAAGGCGGCATCGACGAGCTTGTTGCTCTGTACGTTAAATTCCACGAAGAAGCGGAAAAAGATCCTTCCCTTTCCGATGAAGCCCGCGCGCAGTTTGCCGCACTTGAACGCAAAGAACCCGAGCAGATCGCTCTTTGGGAAAAATTCATCGACATCAGTATAAAAGAATATAAGCAGACTTACGAACAGCTCGGCATCGAGTTTGATTATTACACAGGCGAAAGCTTCTATTCGGACAAGATGCCTGCCGTTATCGAGGAAATGAAGGAAAAGAACCTTCTTACCCTTAACGAAGGTGCGTCCGTCGTTGAGCTTGAAGAATACGGTATGCCCCCCTGTCTTATACTCAAGACAGACGGCGCAACGCTTTATCCTACGCGTGATATTTCCGCCGCCCTTTACAGAAAGAAGACGTTTGATTTCCATAAATGTATATACGTAACGTCTGCGGCGCAAAGCTTGCATTTTGCACAGTGGTTCAGGGTTATGGCTCTTATGGGCTACGATTGGTATGAAGATCTCGTACACGTTCCTTACGGTACGGTAAGCATCAACGGAGAAAAGCTCGCAACAAGAACGGGCAACGTCGTTCTTTTGAAGGATCTTTTTGCAAACGCAACTGAAAAAGCCGCTGACATTATGGCTGAGAAAAACCCCGCACTTGCAGGAAACAAAGAAACGGCAGAAGCCGTCGGTATAGGTGCTGTAATATTCTATTACCTTTCTGCCAACAAGATCAGAGATATAAACTTTATAATGAAAGATGCCCTCAATTTTGACGGCAACACGGGACCTTACGCACAGTATACGTATGCAAGAACATGCAGTATTGCATCAAAAGCGGAAGAAATGGGCATAAAGCCCACGATATCGGGCGACGTATGCGAAGACGAGTTCTCTCTTATCAAAACTCTGTCAATATTCCCCGACGTTATTTCGGATGCGATAAAAGAATATGAGCCGTCTGTTATAACAAGATATATTCTCGATATATGTGCCGATTTCAACAGATTTTATCACAACTGTCAGATACTTTCTGCAGAAGATGAAGAAACGAAGGCACGCCGTCTGGCACTCACAATATGCACAAAATACACACTTGCTTCAGCACTTGAACTTATTTGTATGAAGCATCCCGAAAAAATTTAAACCAAGCGAAAGGATAAATATCATGTCTGGACACAGCAAATGGAAAAATATAATGCACAAAAAGGAGAAGACCGACGCACAGCGTGCAAAGATCTTCACAAAGATAGGTAAGGAAATTGCCGTTGCCGTAAAAGCGGCAGGTCCCAATCCCGAATCAAACGGCAAGCTCAAAGACCTTATAGCAAAGGCAAAAGCAAACAACGTTCCTAACGATAACATAGAACGCGTAATCAAGAAAGCAAGCAGCGACGACAGCGTTGATTACGAAGAAATAACGTACGAAGGCTACGGTCCCTGCGGTGTTGCTGTTATCGTTGAAGCCGCAACTGACAACCGTAACCGCACGGGCGGTGAAGTACGTCACTACTTCGACAAATTCGGCGGTAATCTCGGACAGACGGGATGTGTCGGATATCTTTTCTCGGATAAAGGCATAATCGTTGTTGAAAACGACGGTGACGTTGATGAAGAAAAGCTTATGGAATGTGCCCTTGAAGCAGGTGCTTCCGATTTTGAAGCAACAGACGAAACGTTTGAAATAACGACGGAGCCCGAAGATCTTTCGGCAGTCAGAGAAGCTATCGAAGCTGAAGGCTTCAAATTTGCATCGGCGGAAGTTGAAAAAGTTCCTTCGGTTTACGTAGATCTTACAGATGACGATTCGATAAAGAAGATGAATCTTTTGCTTGAACATCTTGAAGACAACGAAGACGTCGTGGACGTTTGGCACAACTGGAACGGTTGACAGATATTATTTGAAAGAAATCTTTTATGAAAAAAATAAAAGTAACGATATGGAACGAGTTCAGGCACGAAAGATCTAACGAAGCTGTCAAAGCGATATATCCCGATGGAATACACGCAACGATCGCAAAGTATTTTGCAGAGGATGCACCCGAATTTGAGATAACTCTTGCCTGTCTTGACGATCCGGAATGCGGACTTACCGATGAAGTTCTCAACAACACAGACGTTCTGATGTGGTGGGGCCATATGCATCATAAAGATGTACCCGACAGTATTGTTGACAAAGTCGTAACGAGGGTATTGTGTCACGGCATGGGTTTCATTCCGTTACATTCAGCGCATATGTCAAAGCCTTTTTGCCGCATCGTCGGAACGAACGGATTTCTTTCCTGGGGAGACGAGCAGCAGGAAATAGTATGGAACGTACTTCCCTCTCACCCTATTGCAAGCGGTATTCCCGAATACTTTCAGCTTGATCTTGAGGAAATGTACGGAGAGCCGTTCTTTATTCCCCAACCCGACGAGCTTGTGTTTATGAGCTGGTATAAACACGGAAACGTCTTCCGTTCGGGATGCTGTTTTTACAGAGGTCTCGGAAAGGTATTCTATTTCCAACCCGGACACGAATTATGCCATTCGTTCCACAATCAATACGTAAGAAAGATACTTGTAAACGCTGTCAGATGGGCGGCACCGAGTGAACTCGGTGTACCTGTCGGCCGCTGTGATTACAAAGAAAAAATAGTTGAATAATCAAAAACCTTGTATACCTCGGGTGATCCGAGGTATACAAGGTTTTATTTTCGGTTTGCAATATCTTCTTCGATCTCTGCTTTCCAGTTATCGTTTACAGCTGAGCATTCTCTTACGGAGGATATGGCACGGCTCAACACGCTGTAATTGAGCTTTGTTCCGCGGCTGTCGCATTTATATTCCACAGCGCGTTCTCTTGATATTCCGATATTTCCCGCAACCTCGACTGCATCAATATTAGCGCCCAAAAAGAGAAATTCCCAACCGTCTTCTTTTCTTTTCTCTATTTCTTTTTTTTTCAACTCGACTCTGTCGTAAAGAAATTTTGAGTCGTTATCAAACAGTACCGCTGTGATATACGCATTCCCCTCTTCTTTTTTCTGTTTTTCTATCAATGAGTTGAAGCCCCCGACCGTGTCACCTTCAAGTCCCGCCATTGATCCGCTTTTGTCCAAAATAAATACAAGTTCTGTAATGTTGTTTTTCATAATAGAAAACCTCTCTTTCATTTGATGTCTTTATTGTACATCAACAAAAGAGAGATTTGGTCGCATAGCAAGCGACAAATTATCGCCAAGTCGTTTTACTTAATTGATTAGCCAGTTCTTTTATATCTGGAAGTTTTTCCTTACCTAACACCTCTGTTAAATCGAACATACGTGAGCCCATAGGTGCATAAGGAGTTTCTTTTTTAAAGTCTGTTTCATAAAATTTATCAACACAAGTCAGAATTGTAATAACTATAAATATCATTTTTCCTTGTTTTTTCGACATATCAAAATAAGTATGACTACAAAAGAAACAAATAATAATAAAGCCAAAACATAGAGCAGAATACTATCAATTATGTTCAGTCTTTTTAGCACGATAAAAGCTGCGCTTATACAACATTCTGCAATTATGCAAACTCTATATCCGGATTTTTTCATATTAAACAATTTGTAAAAAGAAATTGCTAAAAATACCATAGCAAACATTTCTTTATGGCAAATCAAAGCTGAAATAATTAGTGAAAATACAAGAACAATTTCCATCAATGTCTTCGAATATATTAGTTCTTTTTGTGTATAAGTTTTAGTCTTAAAAACCGAATTTATTTTCCAATGTGAATATTGCCACAAATCTAAGCAGAAGGTTATTATTACAGATGTTGTATAGAGATAAATATTTCTTTGTAATGGTACAGTTAAAAATACAGCTAATCTAAGCAAAACAATTGCACCAAAAAGCACATTAATCTTTTCGGGCTTTAATACAGTTGCAAAAATAAGCTGTGAAACCATCGCTAAACCAAAAATGATAATTAATAAAATAGCATTATATCCTTCTATTTTACTAAGAGAATTAACACAAGCATATGATAAAACCAATAAAGTGTTAACAAATATAAG
>JAZOSS010000003.1:0-13252 GCA_045657205.1 Eubacteriales bacterium | reverse complement strand
ACATTCCGTCAAGCTCGCCCATAAGCTGTGCAAACTCTTTTGAATAAACGGAGGTTTCAAGATCGAAATAGAACATAAATTCAAAATCACGTTCGGGTATCGGACGGCTTTCGAGCTTAATAAGGTTTATTCCGAGTGAATAGAATCTCGCAAGCACACGGTACAGCGCACCGGGTTTGTGAGAAAGGACCATCATTACCGAGGTCTTGTCAGCACCGGGGTATATCTCAAGATTTTTTGATATACATATAAATCTTGTGTGGTTGTTTCCTGCATCCTGAACGTTGCTCTTTACTGTGTTGAGTCCGTAAAGTGTTGCACAGTATCTTGAGGAGAGTGCGGCAATGTCACGTCTGTCACTCTTTGCAACCGTTTCAGCGGCAATGGCTGTGTTTTCGCACGCCGTTACCTTTACACCGGGGAGGGACTTGAGAAATTCCGAACATTGTGCGATCGCCTGTTCTTGCGATATTATCTCTTTTATTTCGGAAAGCTCAACACCCGGTTTTGCCAAAAGATTGTGGTCTATTTTTATTCTTGTACTGCGTACGATGTGGAAGTTTCTGTTTATCATAAGATCGTACACTTTGTTTACCGATCCTGCCGTGCTGTTTTCAATAGGCAATACTCCGTATTTGCACATGCCTTTTTCAATAGCGGTAAACACGTGCTCAAACGAAGAATAATACATTATCTTCGCATCGCGGAATAATTTGTCGCACGCTATCTGCGAATATGCACCCTCCGTACCCTGGCAGGCAACGATGGGAGAACGGGGGAAAAGCTTGTCAGTTCCGTCTATTGCGTCCATTATATCCGAGTAAAGAGGTGTTTTTCTTTCAAGTATACTGCCTTGATAAGAACGGCTGAGCTCAAACATAAGCGAGTAAAGAACGCGGATGTAGTCTTTCATTTCGTCTTTTCCGAGATCGCTTACGCTTGCAAGCTTTTCTCTTTCGCGTACGACGTCGAGAACGGGGAGGGAATTGTTCTTTTTATAATGTGCTATATCTTTTGCGACGTCCATTCTTTGCTGAAATAAATCAACAAGCTGTGAATCTATTTCGTCGATTTTTACTCTCAATTCGTTGATATCCATTTTTTACTCCATTATTTCTCTTATTTTGCGTACTTTGTCCGCAACGTCTGCAAATTGTTCTGGGGTGAGTGACTGAGCGCCGTCGCACCATGCGTGTATGGGATCGTTGTGTACCTCTATCATAAGACCGTCAGCGCCTGCGGCAGCGGCGGCGAGCGCCATAGGCTTAACGAGCTTTGAAATACCCGTTGCGTGGCTCGGATCGACGATGACAGGGAGGTGCGAAAGGTCTTTAAGCATCGGAACAGCCGCTAAATCAAGCGTGTTTCTTGTGTACGTTTCGTACGTTCTTATGCCTCTTTCACAAAGAATAATGTTCTCATTACCTGCCGACATAATGTATTCGGCACTCATGAGCAATTCTTTCATCGTGTTAGCAAGACCTCTTTTCAAGAGGATCGTTTTGTTTGTTTTTCCAAGCTCCTTCAAAAGCTCGAAGTTCTGCATATTTCTTGCGCCGACCTGTATTACGTCGACGTTTTCAAAAAGCGGAAGATGGTTGCTGTTCATTATCTCTGTAACGATAGGCATACCCGTTGCCTTCTTTGCTTCAAGCAAAAGCTCAATACCGCTTCCTTTAAGTCCTTGAAAATCGTAAGGGGATGTTCTCGGCTTGAATGCTCCGCCTCTTAAAAGAGTTGCGCCTGCACTCTTTACGCTTTCCGCTACGGATATTATCTGCTCTCTCGACTCAACCGAGCAGGGGCCTGCAATTATTGCAAAATTGCCGCCGCCGATCTTAACCCCGCCTATATCAACGATCGTGTCGTCGGGGTGGAATTTTTTACTGCACTGCTTAAAGGGTTCGCTTACTTTCTTGACACTTTCAACAATGTCAAGGCTTGCGATAAGATCCATATCAACGTTTGATGTATCACCGATAAGACCGATTACGGTGTAATTATGACCTTCTGAAATGTGAACGTCGATGCTTTGTGCCTTGAGCCATTCAACAAGCGTATCCATTTGCTGATGTGTCGTACCTTTTTTAAGAACCGCTATCATATATATCTCTCCTTTGAAAAAATCATAAATAAAAGGCGGCACGAGCCTTCGTGCCGCCTAACCTCTTAAAATCTGCTTATGGGGTAAAATTTCAGCAACACAAAGAACTATTACTTGTAAAGAAAAAGCAAAAGTAATAGTAAAAATATGTAGCTGTAAAGAAAAACTTTTTCATTTTCGTACCCTCATCAGTAGTAACTGCTTTATCGTAACATACGAAATAGTGAATAATACGAATATTTTTTGTATTTTTGGTAAACTTTAATTTTTATATTTACCTATTTTTAATTCTTTATTTCATTTTTTAATTTATTTTTGGAAAAGGTATTGACAAATAAAAAGTTTTGTGATATCATATACAAGCGTTGTGAGAAAGCAACGTGATCCATTAGCTCAGAAGGTAGAGCACTTGACTTTTAATCAAGGTGTCCGGAGTTCGACTCTCCGATGGATCACCAAATCCCGGATGCTGTTGCATTCGGGATTTTATTTTATTGAAGATAGGTTCGCTATGAAATTATTGGATGAAAAGATACTTAAAAATAATATTGAATCAACACTTAATGACGACGTAAACTCTTGCCGTGTGGGCGGTGCCTCTGTTATTGTAAAGCAGTGCGGGAATACCGTTTACGAAAATACCTTCGGATATAAAGATCACAATACTTGTGAAAAGCTCTTAGGTGATGCGCTGTTCAGAATAGCTTCAATGACGAAGCCTATAACGGCTGCAGCAACGCTTATTCAGTGTGCAAGAGGTGTTATCGGATTGTACGATCCTATTGAAAAATTTATTCCCGAATATGCAGAACTTTACGTAGGTACTCTAGATGACAACGGCAATATAATTAAAGGTAATAAAATAAAAAATAAGCTCAGAATAATACACCTGCTCACACATTCGGGCGGTGTCGGTACACTTGAAGTAGGTGATAAACAATACGGAATGATGGGCGATGAACAGAAAAAAACGCTTTCGGGCGTTGCTGATTATTTTGCCGATTGCGTTCTTGCTTTTGAACCGTATTCAATGCAGTATTACAGCCCGACAGTCGCGTTTGATATCCTTGCAAGGATAATTGAAATAACCTCGGGGTTGACGTACGATAAGTTTTTGCAAAAAGATCTGTTTGATCCCCTCGGTATGAAAGATACGACGTTTACACCGACAAAGGAGCAGTGGGCAAGAATGATCGGTATGCACGATCTGTCCGACGGTAAAAGTATTACGGTTGAAATGAATGAGGGATGTATTTTTGAAAATTTTGCACCTACGTACTTCAGCGGAGGAGCAGGACTTGCATCAACTCTTCACGATTATTCCGCTTTTGCGGAAATGCTTCTTGAAGAGGGGAAGAGTATACTTCCGAAAGAGCTTGTTTTTGCTATGTCATCACCGCAGCTTCCGACAAGTGTTATGCCGGGAAATCAGGTCTGGGGGCTTGGCGTGAGAGTCATCACCGATGAGTCGTATAAGTATTTGCCAAAAGGTGCGTTTGGTTGGAGCGGTGCTTACGGTACGCATTTCTGGGTAGATCCCGTAAACAAAATAACAGCCGTCTATATGAAGAATTCACGTTTTGACGGCGGCGCAGGGGCAAATACCGCAAACAAATTTGAAATTGACGTGTTCAATTCACTTAAAGGAGAAAGCATATGACAGGCGGATACGATTGCGACGGATGCCTTTTTTACGAATATGATGAAGAATATGAGTGCTATGTATGTACCGTGTATCTTGATGAAGACGAGCTTGAACGCCATATGAGCCGTCAGCATAAAAAATGCCCGTATTATAAATCGGGCGATGAATACAAAACCGTAAAAAAACAGATGTAGTATATAAAAACACACCCAACGGAGCTTTTATCCGTTGGGTGTTGTGATGTTAAAATGTTTTATTATTTGTTTTTTGCTTTGTTTAAAAAGGCTTTGAGGTGTTCGCTCTTGGGATTGTTGAATACCTCGTCGGACGTGCCTTCTTCTTCGATTATGCCGTTTGCCATATAGATTATCTTATCGGCTACGTTGTGGGCAAATTCCATTTCGTGCGTTACGACGATCATCGTCATATCTTTCGATTTAAGACTTTTTATGACGTTAAGAACTTCACCCGTAAGCTCAGGGTCGAGTGCCGAGGTCGGTTCATCAAAGCACAGTATATCGGGTGTCATTGCAAGTGCTCTTGCAATTGCGACGCGCTGACACTGACCGCCCGAAAGCTCGCACGGATATGCGTTTTTCTTTTCCGCAAGACCGACTCTTTCAAGAAGTGCAAGTGCCGAGGCTTCTATTTTTTGTATTTCCTCTGCCTTGAATTTGTGTGCGGCTGTGCCTTTAAGCTTCAGTCTTTTTATTTCATCATTAAGAGCAAGCGTCGGTGCAAGCGTTATGTTCTGAAACGCAGTGTACTGCGGAAACAGATTGAACGACTGAAAAACAAGCCCGAAGTGCAGACGGTTGGAGCGTATCTCGCCATCCGTCATATTTTTCTTTTCAGCACCGTCTATAAGAAGCTTTCCGTCAACCGTTATTTTGCCTTCGTCGGGTGTTTCAAGAAAGTTAAGACAACGCAAAAGCGTGGTCTTCCCGCTTCCCGAAGAGCCGATGATCGCAAGGACCTGACCTTTTTTAAGCTCAAACGAAATGTTTTTTAAAACTTCGACGTTGCCGAAGCTTTTAACGATACCTTCGACCTTTAAAATATTATCCGACATTTCATTCACCCCTTATAATAATCAAGCTTTTTCTCTAAATATCCGAACAAAAGCGTCAGTATTCCGACAAATGCAAGGAAGAATACACCTGTGTAGAACAGCGGCCATATAAGACCTTTTGCTGTGTATCTTTCCGCAGCCATAATAATTTCCGAATACGCTATAACTCTTGCTAAAGAAGTATCCTTTACAAGTGTTATTATCTCGTTGCCCATAGGGGGAACGATGCGCTTGATGACCTGGAAAAGAACGACGCGCGTGAATATCTGCCCTTTTGTCATACCGAGTACTTGTCCTGCCTCGTACTGACCTTTCGGGATGGATTCGATGCCGCCGCGGTATATTTCGGAAAAATACGCCGCATAGTTGATTATAAAAGCGATAAGAACCGCTGTAAGTCTGCTGCTCATAGGAGTGTTAAAAACAAGTCCCGGAACGTACATTACAACGAAAAGCTGTAAAACGAGAGGTGTACCTCTTATTATCCAGACAAATGTTTTCGTGATGTATTTTATAGGTGCAAAACGTGACATAGAACCGAATGTTATTAAAAGTCCCAGAGGAACAGCACCCAAAAGAGTAAGTAAAAATATAAGACCGTTTTGGGCAAAGTTTGCAAACAGGTCCTGTGTTATCACCCAAAATGACATAATTTAATGCACCTTTCCGTAATATAATATCGCAAATTGCCTGCGGCATATGTCGCAGGCAATTTAAATTGTTTATCTTCTATCAGCCTTTAACGAGCTGTGAGTCGAGCTTGTATTTCTTTGCGATAGCATCTATCGTGCCGTCTTCCATAAGAGCCTTGATAGCTTCGTTGAACTTTGCAACGATCTCGGAATCGGATTTACGGAAAGCAATTCCGTAGTATTCAAGACCGAATTCGTAAGCATCAACAACAACGAGATCTGCAAAGTCTGTGCCTTCGCCGATCATACCGATAGACGTTACGAAGTCAACAACACAACCGTCGCACGTGCCTGCTTTAACTTCCGTAATAGCCTTTGCCATCGTATCAACCGCTGTGTAGTTTATCTCAGCGTTTGCAAAAACCTTGTCTGCTGCAACCTTGTCAGCTTCGTTACCGATTATCGTCGTTTCACCTGCAGAACCTTTTTCAGCGCAGAGGTTTGCACCCTTGAGTCCTTCAACTGTGCTGTACTTTTCAAGGTTTTCAGCCTTAACTACGAGAACCTGCTTGTTTTCCATATAGGGGTTGGAAATACCCATGTTTGCTTTACGGTCGTCGTTTATCGTCATACCGTTCCAGATGCAGTCGATGTTTCCTGCATTAAGCTCTGTTTCCTTGGAGTTCCAGTTGATCTCCTGGAATTTAGGTGTAATGCCGAGCTTTTTGCAAACTGCTTCTGCAAATTCCGTTTCAAAACCTACGAGTTTGTTGTTATCGTCAAAATAGTTCATAGGCTCGAAGTACGTTATACCGATAACGATCTCACCCTTTTCGAGGATCTCCGAATATGTAAGAGCTTTCTTTCCGCAGGAGCAGAAAATGCCCAGACACATTACAAGTGCCATAATAAGTGCTGTGATCTTTTTCATTTTTCAAATCACCTTTCAAATTTTTCTTCGGCGTAAGCCGTTACCCATACAGTTTACACTAAATCCGGCAATTTGTCAAGATACTATTTTACCAAATTAAATTATTAAATTTATACCGCCATTATACAATATAACTTTTATATCGTCAAAAACCGCAAAGTAAAGGCGTTTTTTATTGACAACACGGATAATTTATGATAAAATACTATCGTTGTGAGGTGCTTATGAATATTTTTGAATACATAAAGCTCGATGCGGATGAAAAACCGCTCGACCGTATAGTGACAGACGGCGGAATGTGTGCAGTTTTCAGAAGTATATGCTGTATAGGCGACAGTCTTTCCTCGGGTGAATTCGAATTATCGCTTGATGACGGTAAAACGGGTTACTATGATTTTTTCGATTACTCCTGGGGTCAGTATCTTGCACGTATGGCAGGTGTAAATGTATATAATTTTTCAAGAGGCGGAATGACGGCAAGAGAATATATGGAAAGCTTTGCTGAAAATAAGGGCTTCTGGAATGAAGAATTACTTTCTCAGGCTTACATAATAGCTCTCGGGTTCAATGATATTTACGGCTTGAAAATGCAAATCGGCACAAAGGACGATGTATGCCTTGAAAATTACGAGGATAACAAAGACACTCTGGCAGGCTGGTATGCAAGAATAATTCAAAAAATCAAAAAAATGCAGCCGAAGGCAAAATTTTTCCTGGTGTCAATGCCGAGGGAATCCGAAAACGAAGAGCCTGAAAAAGCTGTCTTTGCAGACCTGCTTTATGATTTTGCCGAAATGTTTGATAACACATACGTTATCGATTTATATAAATATGCCCCCGTATATGACGAGGATTTCAAGGAAAGATTTTTCCTCGGCGGTCATATGACTCCCGCAGGATACATATTCACGGCAAAAATAATAGGAAGCTATATTGATTACATCGTAAGACACGATTATAACAGCTTTAAGCATATCGCATTTGCAGGCAAAAAGGAAGATTATGGGAAATACAGAATTTGCTAAACCGTTCGATGCAGACGGTTTCTTTAAAAGCGTTGTAAATAAAGATCCGAATTTAAGAAGAATTACCGAATACGATGCCGTGGGCAATTTTGAGGGAATACAGGCTGTCACATTTGATTCTATTGAATATAACGGAAAAAAAACGAAAGTCTTTGCTTATATGGCGTATCCCGACGGTGCTGATGAAAATACCCCCGGTATCGTGCTTATACACGGCGGTGCGGGACACGCATACCTTCCGTGGGTAAAAGCCTGGCGTGACAGAGGTTATTCCGTGATCGCCCCCGATACCGTCGGACATATGCCGACTGAAGTAAACGCAGGTGAAACGGAAGCGGATGCACGGTGGAAAAAAGGTCTTTTCGGTGTGTTTGAGGAAGAAGGGTACGTATCCGCACCCGATAACGACGATATGGCATCATACGACGAAAAAATTGAAGACAGATGGCTTCTTCACATAACGTCGCAGTCAATGCTTGCGCTTTCAATCCTTGCACAAAGCGGATGTGCCGATAAAAACAAAATAGGCGTTATGGGAATATCGTGGGGAGCTGTTGCGGTATCGTATCAGCTCGGATATGATGAAAGACTTGCTTTTGCTATCCCCGTTTACGGCTCGGGATATCTTGCCGAGTCCCTTGCCTGGATGAAGGATAAATTTGCACATCCGAAAACACGTGAATATTTTCTTGCTGAGGAGCGTTTTCAACGCGTAAAAATGCCGATACTGTGGCAGTGCTGGAATGACGACCACTGTTTTTCCGTCAATTCCAACTCAAAAAGCTATCTTGACACGGTGAAAAATAATGACAAAACTTTGTTGTCTGTGGTTGACGGTATGGGACATTCCCACGGCTTTGCCTGGAGAAGAAAAGAACCGTTTGCTTTTGCCGACAGTATTGTAAAAAACGGGGCAAGCTTACAGCGTTTTACGTCAATTCCGACACTTGAAAACCCCGGATGTACGTATGTATACGATGGCAAGATCAGTGCAAAGATATATTATATCACGGAAAAAATGACGTATTCAAAACACGAAAAACACGGTTTGGAAAGTACGTTTATGGATCAGGTGTGGAAGTCATTTTCCGCCTTTGCCGATGGTGGAAAAATTACAGCTGTGCTTCCCGAAGACGTATGCGAATATTATGTTGAAATTGTAAATAATGAGGGTGTCACTGTAACGACACCGATTATAAAATAAGGAACGAAAGGAAACAGTATTTATGTTAACAGATATCGAAATTGCTCAGCAGACAAAAATGAAGCCCATTACAGAGATCGCAGCCTCTCTCGGCATAGCCGATGATGAGTTGATCCCTTACGGAAGATATAAGGCGAAGATCGACGACGGCTTTGAAAAGAGAATGGCAAATAAACCCGACGGTAAGCTTGTTTTGGTAACGGCTATAAACCCCACACCCGCAGGTGAGGGAAAAACCACGACCTCTATCGGTTTAGGACAGGCTATGGCGAAGATTGGCGAAAAAGCCGTTATCGCATTGAGAGAACCGTCACTCGGTCCCGTTTTCGGCGTCAAAGGCGGTGCCGCAGGCGGCGGATATTCCCAGGTGCTTCCCATGGAAGATATAAACCTGCATTTTACCGGGGATTTTCACGCTATTACCTCTGCAAACAATCTGCTCTGCGCTATGCTCGATAACCACATACAGCAGGGAAATGCACTCGGAATAGATCAAAGACGCGTGCTTTTCCAAAGAGTTCTCGATATGAACGACAGAGCACTCAGAAATATCGTTATAGGACTCGGTGCAAAGGCTGACGGAGTACCCCGCCAGGATAAATTCAGCATTACCGTTGCAAGTGAAGTAATGGCAATACTGTGCCTTGCGTCATCCGTTTCCGACCTCAAGAAAAGACTCGGCAACATCCTCGTTGCATACACGTATACAGGCGCACCCGTTTACGCAAAGGATATCGGTGCTGCAGGTGCTATGACGGCACTTCTGAAGGATGCACTTAAACCGAACCTTGTACAGACTACGGAAAATACACCTGCTATCATCCACGGCGGACCTTTTGCAAATATCGCACACGGCTGTAACTCTGTAAGAGCTACGAAGCTTGCGTTGAAGCTTGCCGATTATGCAATAACGGAAGCAGGCTTCGGTGCCGACCTCGGTGCTGAAAAGTTCCTTGATATCAAATGCCGTGTTGCAGGACTTGCACCTTCCTGTATCGTTCTTGTCGCAACGGTAAGAGCGCTTAAATATAACGGCGGTGTTGCAAAGGCAGATCTTGCAAACGAAGACCTTGAAGCGCTTGCAAAAGGTGCGTGCAACCTTGAGGCGCATATAGAAAACCTTACGAAATACGGTGTTCCCGTAGTCGTTGCCATAAACCGTTTCGGAACGGATACAGACCGTGAGCTTGAGCTCCTTGAAAAAATATGCCGTGAAAAAGGCGCATCGTTTGCACTTTCCGAAGTATTTGCAAAGGGCGGCGACGGTGGTATAGCTCTTGCACACGAGGTAGTAAAGGCGTGTGCGAAGCCTTCGTCATTCAAACCCATATATTCCGATGAGCTTTCCATAAAAGAGAAAATAGAAACGCTTGCACGTGAGATATACGGTGCAAAGGGCGTCAAGTTTGACGACAAAGCACTCCGCGATATAAAGAATATTATGGCAGTAGATCCCGAATATGCAAAGTTCCCGATATGCGTTGCAAAAACACAGTATTCGCTGTCGGATGATCCTTCGCTTCTCGGACGTCCGAGCGGTTTTGAACTTACCGTACGTGAAGTAAAGGTATCGGCAGGTGCCGGATTTATCGTCGTGCTTACAGGTGCTATAATGACGATGCCCGGCTTGCCCAAAGAGCCTGCCGCGCTTAAAATAGACGTCGATGACGACGGCAACATTTCGGGACTGTTTTGATCTATGGAGCAGATATACATCACCTCCTCGGCAGAGGAAACGGAAAAACTCGGTGCGGAGTTTGCAAAGACTTTAAAGGGCGATGAATTTATTGCAATGTACGGCAACCTCGGCGCAGGCAAGACGGCCTTTGTCAGAGGTATGGCGTCGTATATATGCCCGAACAGCGCCGTGAGCAGTCCGTCGTATACGCTTATCAACGAGTATACAACGGGAAAATTTCCGCTTTATCATTTCGACGTTTACAGAATAACGGACGATGACGACTTGTATTCAACAGGTTTTTACGATTATCCGGGTACGGGTGTATGCGTTTGCGAGTGGAGTGAGAACATCCCCGACGCTATCCCCGACGGCGCGTATTCCGTAAGCATCGAATATGTTGATGAAGATAAAAGAAGAATAACGATTAAGAAAAGAGATTGATATGCTTATTCTTGCACTTGACACGACGGCGGTAACCGCAACGGCATCGCTGTGCGACGGCGAAAAAAGACTTGGTGAATATACGGTAACAACGACTTTGCATCACAGCGAAACGATGCTTCCTATGATAGAGCATCTGCTTTCCTCCTGCGGAGTTAAGGCAAAGGACGTGCAGATGCTTGCGGCATCTGCAGGCCCCGGCTCGTTTACGGGAGTCAGGATCGGTGCGGCGGTGCTTTTAGGACTTGCTTTCGGAAGAGATGTGCCGTGCGTCGGCGTTTCATCCCTTGAAGCTATGTCGTATAATTTAAACGGAATTTCGGGTGAATTTATCGTTTGCCCTGCGATGGATGCAAGACGGGATCAGCTTTATAACGCACTGTTTCATCACAAAGACGGTAAAATAACACGCCTTTGCGACGACCGTGTTATAATGTCCGGCGAGCTTGCGCGTGAGCTTGAACAGTATGAAAACCTCCCCGTTTATCTCGTAGGCGACGGACGGTACATAATAAAGAAGGACTTTGAAAAGGGGATATTACCGCCCGAGCAGATATCGTGCCAGAGTGCGTATTCAACAGCACAGACGGCACGTATCATATACGAAAACACGGAAGATAAGTCGGTATTTTCCGATACGTCTTTCAAACCCGTTTATCTTCGTTCCTCACAAGCGGAACGGAATTTGAAAAAGTCAAATTAATTATTTATATAAGGAGAAAAAAGATGAGTAAAAAAATTGCACTTGCATGCGATCACGGCGGTTATGAGCTTAAAGAAGCCGCAAAACAGTATCTTACATCGAAAGGTATCGAGTTTATAGACTTCGGATGCGACGGCGAAAGCGTACACTATCCCGATTACGCTCACAAGCTTTGCGTAAGCATTCAGGACGGAACGTGCTACAGAGGACTTCTTTTCTGCGGTACGGGAATCGGTATCAGCATTGCGGCAAACAAGCACAAGGGTATCCGTGCGGCTTGCTGCTCCGACACGTTTTCTGCAAGAATGACGAGAATGCACAACGATGCAAACGTACTTTGTATGGGCGGAAGAGTTGTAGGTATCGGTCTTGCACTTGATATGATCGAGCTGTTTTTGAATACAGAATTTGAAGGCGGCAGACATCAGACACGTGTTGACATGATAACAGCACTTGAAAATGACTAAAAGAATATTATCCGTTGATCTGGGGGACAAGCGCACGGGTCTTGCCGTAAGTGACGAGATGTGTGTGCTTGCCTCCGGCATCGGATGCATAAAAGAGGATTATATCGTTTATATTGCCGATGCGGTAGCAAAAAAAGCTGCCGAATACGACGTTTGTAAGATCGTAGTCGGCAACCCCGTCAATATGAACGGAACAAAAGGACCGAGAAGTGAAAAGGCACAGGGCTTCGCAGCTCTTCTCGGGGAAAAAACAGACGTTCCGATCGTTCTTTTTGATGAACGTCTTACCACGGTGTCGGCGCATCAGTATATGAATATGACAAATACCAGAGGTAAGAAGCGAAAGGAAACGGTCGATACGCTGTCAGCGGAGATAATACTGCAAAATTATCTTGATTATTTGAGAAATCATCCCTCGGAAGCTTGAGGCGTGCCTCTTTTCGGGGGATTTCTTACGTTATTAAAAGAAGGTGTTAGTGTGGAGTCTTTTTCGGGAAAAACAAATAAGCTTGCCGTTATCGGATTTGACAAATATTACGCACGTATGCTTGAGCTTGAAGGAATTGAACTTGGGCTTGATTGTGTAAAAATAGACTCGCATTACGACGGCGAGGCTGTAAGAAAAGCGTTTGCGGATTTTGACGGCATATTTGCCGTTTTTAATTCCGACGAGCTTTATTCGGAAGAAGATTCCGTAGCTTTTCTTGAAAATATCGACGCACATTGTATACGTACGGCGATCGTTTCTTCACGCCGTATCGGTGCGTATATCAACTCTTTCGTTTCCCAAAGAACCGAAAAAATGTGCATTTTCAAACGTCCTTACCGAATAGAAGAACTGTTTTTGTTTTTGTGCGGCAGAAGACATTCTGTAATTACGCATTTATCGCAGACTCACACGGAAAGCAGTAAACCCGAAATAAAAATATCCGGCGATACGCACAGCGCAAGTTTTGCGGGAAATATGATATATTTTACCCAAACGGAGTTTAAAATCCTTGCTCTGCTGCTATCCAAAAGAGGTACACCCGTATCACGGGAAGAATTGTATTCATCTGTATGGAAAAACCGAGAAAAAAACACAAACACACTTGACGTTTATGTAAGATATATCCGTAAAAAATTTTCCGTCTTTTTTGATTACGATATCATAAAGACCGTACGTAATGTAGGGTATACGGTTACAGTCCGTGTAATGTGGCATTTTTAAAATGAAAAAATAAAATTATAATTCGGCTCATAATGGGATTTTCCATTATGAGCCGATTTTCAATTCAGATCATATTTCTTTCCACTTTGATTTTGTTCCCGAAAATATTTCCTTGATATTTTCAGATGTCAAAGAGT
>JAZOSS010000002.1:0-2324 GCA_045657205.1 Eubacteriales bacterium | reverse complement strand
TGAAAAAAATCGTTTCTTTCATTTTGGCTCTTTCTCTTCTTTCTGTCTGCACATTTGCTCTTGCTTCGTGCGGCAGCAAGGGTGACAACGTCCTCAAAATGGCAACAAACGCAGCGTTTCCTCCTTACGAATATTACGAAGGTGAAAAAATAGTTGGTATTGACGCTGAAATTGCGGCACTCATCGCAAAAGAACTCGGAATGGAGCTTGAGATAGTTGACACTGAATTCGACTCCATAATCACGGGTGTTACAGAAGGAAAATACGATTTCGGTATGGCAGGTATGACAGTTACCGAAGACAGACTTAAGAGCGTAAACTTCTCAAAGTCCTACGCTAAAGGTGTTCAGGTAATCATCGTTAAGAACGATTCACCCATCACGTCTATTGACGACCTTTCAGCTGAAGGCGCAACGTACAAAATAGGCGTTCAGCAGGGTACAACAGGTGACATCTACGCATCCGGCAAGCCTGAGGATGGCGGTTTCGGTGAAGACAGAGTAACAAGCTTTAACACAGGAGCTGAGGCAGTTCTCGCTTTGACAACAGGCAAGGTTGACTGTGTTATCATTGATAACGAGCCTGCAAAATCATACGTTTCAACATATGAAGGACTTAAGATACTTGATACAACGTACAAAAACGAAGATTACGCTATCTGCATAAGCAAGGACAACGAAGAGCTTCTTACAAAGATAAACGCAGCACTTGCAAAATACACCGAAAACGGTGAGATCCAGAAAATTATCGACAAGTACATTAAGCCCGATTCTGCTGAATAATCGGAAATTCTGTTTGATAAAAGGGGTTAACCTAACGGTTTGCCCCTTTTGTATATAAATGAGGTGTTTTTAATGGATTGGTTGACAAATTGGTTCAACGAACAACGTGAGCTTTTTATACTGAACTTTATCAAAGAGGACAGATGGAAGCTCCTTTTAGACGGTTTGGGAAGTACGCTTCTCATAACCTTGTTTGCAACTCTCATAGGTATTCTTTTGGGTATAATCGTTGCGGCTGTGCGTACGACGTACGATAAAAACGGAGAAGCTATGGCTTTCCACAAGAATGCAGGATATTATCTGCTCAAAGCCGCAAATATAATATGCAAGCTTTATCTTACGATAATGAGAGGTACGCCTGTCGTCGTTCAGCTTCTTATTGCGTACTTTATAATTTTCGCTTCATCAGATAACGGTCTTATGGTCGCTATCATCGCATTCGGTGTAAACTCGGGTGCGTACGTTGCGGAAATATTGAGAGGCGGAATAATGTCCATCGACAACGGTCAGTTTGAAGCGGGCAGATCTCTCGGTTTTAACTATCTGCAAACGATGATATACATCGTTATACCGCAGGCTATTAAAACGGCTCTTCCTTCCCTTCTCAACGAGTTTATTGCGCTTTTGAAGGAAACATCTGTTGCAGGATACGTCGGAATAGTTGACATCACAAAAGCAGGTGCAATAATAAGAGGAAGAACGTTCTCTGCATTTATGCCACTTATCGCGGTAGCTTTGGTATATCTTATTCTCGTAACTATCCTTACGTGGGCTGTTTCGAAGATCGAAAGGAGGCTGAGAAAGAGTGAACGGTAATACGCTTATAAAAGTCGAAGGACTTAAAAAACACTACAACGGCGGTGCCGTAAAAGCTCTTGACGGCATCGACGCCGAAATACACAAAGGTGAGGTTATCGTTGTTATCGGCCCTTCGGGAAGCGGTAAATCAACGTTTTTACGCTCCTTAAACCTTTTGGAGCTTCCTACGTCGGGTAAGATAGTATTCGACGGTGAGGATATCACGGCAGCGAAAGTAAACATCAACAAGCACAGGCAAAAGATGGGTATGGTCTTCCAGCACTTTAATCTTTTTCCGAATATGACGATATTACGCAATATGACGATAGCTCCTACGAAGCTTTTAGGCAAGTCTAAAGAAGAAGCTGAAGAAAAAGCTATGTCACTTCTTTCAAGAGTCGGTCTTTCACAAAGAGCAAACGCGTATCCGAGTCAGCTTTCGGGCGGTCAAAAACAGCGTATCGCCATCGTACGTTCACTTTGTATGTCCCCCGAGGTAATGCTGTTCGACGAACCTACCTCGGCACTCGACCCCGAAATGGTCGGTGAGGTGCTTGACGTTATGCGTGAGCTTGCAAACGAAGGGATGACGATGGTCGTCGTTACACATGAAATGGGCTTTGCGCGTGAAGTCGGAAGCCGTGTAATATTTATGGACGAAGGTAGAATAATAGAAGAAGGAACGCCCGAGGAAATATTCTCATATCCGAAAAGCGACAGACTTAAAAACTTTTTGGCAAAGGT
>JAZOSS010000001.1:0-12415 GCA_045657205.1 Eubacteriales bacterium | reverse complement strand
TTCTGTATCGCTTTTTCAGAACTCGCCGAGCAGGACGCGTTTTGCTTGGCATGGGTGCTATTGTTGTGTTCAGCGTTGTGGCGCTTTTGCTTGAAATGCCTGCATTGAGTTATATCGTTCGCCTCTTTGCAGCGTCAGCTTTTTTCTGCGTGGTCGTAATTTTTCAGCCCGAGATTCGAGATGCACTTGAGCATCTTGGTAACCTCACGATTCTTAATCCCGGTAGCAACCGCCTTTCCGGCAAAAAGATGGAGCAGGCAAAAAGCATGGCGGATGCGACGGTTGATGCTGTCATGGCAATGTCCGACAGCCATACGGGCGCTTTAATTGTGTTTGAGGGGCTTACCAAGCTTGGTGAGTGTATTCGCACCGGAAAACCGATGGATGCGCGCGTTACTTCAACACTGTTGCAGAACATCTTTTTTAACAAAGCTCCGCTTCACGATGGTGCGCTGATCATTCGTGATATGCGCATCATTGCGGCAAGCTGTGTATTGCCTTCGGCTCGCGGAAAAATGGATTTCGGCTCCACCATGGGGACGCGCCATCGCGCCGCCGTGGGTGTGACCGAGGTGAGCGATGCTTTGGTCGTTGTGGTTTCCGAGCAGACGGGAGTCGTTTCGGTTGCCCAAAACGGAAAACTACTTCGAGATGTTGACGAAAAGACTCTGCACGATGTTTTAATGACTTATGTGGCAGGCAAGACCTATTTGCGTCAGAAGCGCGCCAATATGAGAAAAGAATATCTCGAAATGCTTGAGGAGGTCGGTCGCGTTACGCCGCCTTCCGCACCGACCGAAAACGAGGCTGTTGAAAAAGAGTTCGAAAGGCTATTTGGCGCGGTAGTCGAGGATGATTCCACTCCGGAGGGTACCGAAGAAACAAATAAAAGAACAAAAAAAGACGAGCCGACTTCACGCGAATAAGAAAGGGGAGGACATATGAAAAAAAATATCATTGGTCATATGACAACACCCCGAGAAGGTGCGATTGGAAGGCTGAAGCGCTGGGGGATCATTCCAAAGATTGTCTGCTTGCTGCTTGCTTTGCTTGTTTGGCTTTTGATCGTCAATGTCACCGAGTACAAAACATTTGATCCGAAACCAACCGCTCGTGTGACCGAAACGGCAGGGGTAGAATGAAGGAAGGATCCAAAATTCTGATCGGGGGAATCCGTGTATCACCTGATGTCCCCGAGCGGGAGGTACTGAAGAAAGCAAAGGATAAAATGAAGCGGGCGGGGATCTCAACCTCCACGCTTCATTTTCGGCTTTATAAAAAGTCGGTGGATGCGAGACGGAGAGACGATGTTCGTCTGGAATATACTGTTTTGGCAGTTTCCGACAAGCCCGAGACAGCTTTTCGCGAGGCATTGTTGAAGAAAGCCGATGCAAGAGTTTTAAATGAGCAACCAATCGAGCCGCGATATGGAACTACGCCGCTTCAAAAACGCCCATTGGTGGTTGGTATGGGTCCCGCAGGACTGTTTGCCGCGCTTTTGTTGGCAGAAAACGGTTATGCCCCGATCCTCATTGACCGAGGTGCTTCCGTTGAGGAACGCGTTGCGGATGTTGCGGCTTTTCGAGAAACAGGGCGGCTGAATACCGAGAGTAACATTCAATTCGGTGCAGGCGGTGCAGGTACGTTTTCCGACGGAAAGCTGTATACGAGAATAAACGATCCCGCTTGTGAATACGTACTTCAGACACTTGTTAAATTCGGTGCGCCGAAAACGGTGCTGACAAGTGCAAAGCCGCACGTCGGAACGGATATTTTAAGAAACGTAGTTGAGGGAATATCAGACGAGGTCGAAAAAAACGGCGGAAAAATATTTTATAACACAAGAGTTGATGATATATCACCTGTTTCGGGAAAAGTCAGAGTAAGAGCATCAAACGGTGACGAAAACATATTCGATGCTGTAATACTTGCTATCGGCCACAGCGCGCGTGATACGTACGGTATGCTTGAGAAAAAAGGCGTGCTTATAACCCCGAAGCCGTATTCGGTCGGTGTAAGAATAGAACATCTGCAAAGTGATATAAACAGAGGGCTTTACGGCGATCTTTGTGAAAAATATGCCGATATCCTTCCCAAAGGAGAGTATTCGCTTTCCGACAGTAAGGCGGGAAACGGACGAGGTGTGTATACGTTTTGTATGTGCCCCGGCGGTGTTGTCGTTCCTTCATCTTCGGAAGGTGAGGAGATATGCACGAACGGAATGAGCTACAGCGCACGTGACGGTGTATATGCAAACTCCGCTGTGTGTGTATCGGTATTGCCGAGTGATTACGGCAATACGCCTGATGGAGCTATAGAATTTCAAAGAAAGCTCGAAAAAAGAGCGTATAAAGCCGCAGGGGGCGACTATTCGGCACCGGTTATGACAGTCGGTGATCTTTTAAAAGGAAAAACCGGAAGCGTTCCCGAATATACACCGTCTTATATGAACGGTAAATATTCCGTTTGCGATCTTCATTCGGTGTTTCCCGATTTTATAACGCAAACGCTTAAAGAGGGACTTCTGTCCTTCGAAAGAAAAATAAAAGGATTCGCAAAAAGCGGCGTACCGCTTACGGGTGTTGAAACGCGTACGTCGTCACCCGTCAGGATCCAAAGAGATGAAGATATGTGCTGTCACGGCATAAGCGGAATATATCCGTGCGGTGAGGGTGCAGGATACGCAGGCGGCATAACAAGTGCCGCAATAGACGGAATGAAGGCCGCACGTGCGGTCATGCAGTCGGAATAGGAGAAAAAATGACGGCAAAATGCACCGTAAAAAAAGTGAATAAAAACGGTACGGCAACGGTCATTGCCGAAAGGAAAAGCGCGTGCGAGGCGTGCCACGCTAACAAAGGCGGAAAAACCTGCGTAGCGTGTGACATATTTCTCGGTGACGATAAGTTTGAAACAGAGGTCGATAATTCAATAGGTGCCGAAGTAAACGATGAGGTTATAGTTGAATCTCCGTCGGGACACGTTATAGCAACGGCGGCGCTGATATTTATATTGCCTCTTATTATAGCGGGAATGTTTTATGCGGTGATGTATTTTGTCAGAAGTGAGTATGCACCGATCGGTGCTGTTATGGGTGTCATTATTTCTTTCGCAGTGATATTTGTAATCGAGAAAAAAACCGAAAAGAAGAAAAGCAGGATGAAAATAACGAAGATACTTAATAGAAAAACGGACGGAGTAAACGATGCTGAGCAGGAATAAATGGATACTCAAAGAATACGATAAGTATTCGGCAAAAGAGCTTTCTCTTAATATCGGTGTGGAATATCCGACAGCGGCATTGCTTTGTGCACGAGGCTACAGCGATGAGGAAAGTGCGTTGCATTTTTTGAAAAAAGACTGTTCGGTTTTGTACGATCCGTATCTGATGAAGGATATGGACAAGGCGGTCGTTCGTATAATAGATGCCGTTGACCGCTGTGAAAAAATAACCGTTTACGGAGATTACGACGTAGACGGAATAACGAGCGTGTGTAATTTGTATAAGTATCTTAAAACGATCGGCGCTGACGTTGATTACTACATTCCCAACAGAGGAAGTGAAGGATACGGACTTAATACTGCCGCCGTGTCAAAGCTTATAGAAAATAAAACGAAGCTTATAATAACGGTCGATACGGGAATAACCGCCGTGAATGAAGTGGCGTATGCTTCCTCCTTGGGGGTCGATACGGTAATAACCGATCACCACGAATGTGCGGAAACACTTCCCGATGCCGTGGCAGTCGTCGATCCCAAAAGACACGACAGTGAATATCCTTTTAAAGAACTTGCGGGCGTCGGTGTCGTATTTAAGCTCATATGCGCCTGTGAACAATACCTTACAACGGGTAAAGCGTATACGGACAGCGAGGATGACGAGCTTGTGATGTCATCAATAATGGACGTTTGCAAAAACTATTCGGACCTTACCGCAATAGGAACGATAGCGGACGTTATGCCCCTTGCAGACGAAAACAGACTTATAGTAAGCTACGGACTCAATAAACTTGCGGTAACCAAAAACATCGGACTTAACGCTCTTTTGAAGGCAAGTGGTGTTGAGGATAATTCAAAAAAGATATCGTCATCCGTTATAAGCTTCACGTTAGCTCCGAGAATAAACGCTGCAGGCAGAATGGGCTCTGCAAATACGGCTGTAAGACTCCTTTTGACAGAAGATAAAGGCGAGGCACAGCAGATCGCAGAGGAGCTTTGTCAGGCAAACGTGCAAAGACAGACAGAAGAAATGAATATAATGCAGCAGGCAGAGGAGATCATACGCCGTGAAGGAATAGACAAAACACAGCGTGTTCTTGTCATACATCACGAGAATTGGCACCACGGTGTTATAGGTATCGTTGCATCGAAGCTTACTGAAAAATATAATCTTCCGTGTATATTGATATCATTTGAAGGAGATGATCCCGACACGGGAAAAGGTTCCGGACGAAGCATTGACGGCTTCAATCTTCACGAAGCGCTTACTCACTGTTCCGATACGCTTGAAAAATTCGGCGGACACGCGCTTGCCGCAGGTCTTACGTGTAACAGACAAAAGCTTACTGAATTTAAAGAAAAGCTTGAAAGATACGCTTCCGAAAATATAAGCGAGGAAGATGCGATAAAGAAAATAGATGTCGATTTTGAATTTTCAGACGAGGAGATATCCCTTGAGCTTGCAGAGGAATTATCCATGCTTGAGCCGTACGGGGCATCAAACCCGACGCCGCTTTTTCTATTGAGAGATTGCAGTGTCAAAAGCATTATGTCAACGGCTACAAACAAACATTCGCGTATAGCTCTTGAAAAAGACGGTGAGCTTTATAAATGCGTTATGTTCGGAAAATCCCCCGAAAGACTCGGGTTTTCGGAAGGTGACTGCATAGATATCGTCTTCAATCTCGGGATAAATGATTACAGAAATATGCAAAACAGACAAATGATAATCAGAGACGCCGAGCTTTGCCGAAGTATGTGTGAAGAGCTTGAAGCAAAAAAATATTTGTGCGAGGATATAAAGGACGGCAGAATACTTCCCGAAAAACGATATGCGCCCGATAAAGAGGATTGTGCAAAGGTTTTCAAGTATCTTAAAGAAAGAGAAAAGAATAATACCGCATTTGTATTCTTGAATCCGGCATCACGAAAGCTGAATATGGATTACATAAAGCTTTCGCTTATAATAGACATATTTGAATGTATGGGATTTATTTCATGTACGCGTGAAAGCCCTGCGGTACTATCATATGAAATAATACCTCAAAAAGAGAAAAAGCCGCTTGATACCTGTCCGCTGTTCAGACAGCTTAACGAAATGCCGACGTGCTCGGTTGAATAATAAGAGTGTGAGTATATGAATTCAAACAACGATGAAATAATGATACAAAAACCCGCAACCATAGAACAGCTTTTAAAGGATCTTGACGAAACGGGTAAAAATTACGACAAGGCGAAGATCGTAAAAGCGTACGATTACGCCGCAATGCTTCATGAAGGACAGTTCAGACAAAGCGGAGAACCGTATATATCTCACCCCGTTTCCGTAGCACAGATAGTCGTGGGAATGGAGCTTGATACTGATTCCGTGTGTGCAGCTCTTTTGCACGATACGGTGGAAGACTGTGCAGACAAGACCGATCTCGGTAAGATAAAAAAGGAGTTCGGGGAATCTGTTGCACGAATAGTTGACGGACTTACGAAGCTTGTCGAATTTCCTTTTGAAGACAAAGAAGAAGCACACATAGAAAACTTAAGAAAAATGTTTTTAGCTATGTCAAAGGACATACGTGTGCTTTTTATCAAGCTTTGCGACAGAGTTCACAATATGCGCACACTTAATGCAAAGCCCGAGGAAAAACGCAGAGTTATAGCACTTGAAACGATGTACGTTTACGCACCTTTGGCACACAGACTCGGTATGCAGAAGATAAAACAGGAGCTTGAAAAGCTCTCGCTTTCTTACCTCGATCCGATAGGATACGAGGAGGTGCGCCTCGATATTCTCAAAAAATTCGGTGAAAATAAAGACTTTTTACAGCGTGCAAAGGATTACGTTTCCGAAAAACTCAAAGAAAACAACATTGAGTTCGTTATGGAAGGGCGAGTTAAATCCGTATACAGCATCTATAAAAAGATGTATAATCAGAACAAGAGTTTTGATGAAATATACGACTTTTACGCAATGCGTATAATAGTGGAAACGGAGCTTGAATGTTATACGGTCCTCGGTATAATTCACGATCTTTTCAAATCTATCCCCGGACGTTTCAAGGATTATATATCGACACCTAAACCGAATATGTACCGAAGCTTGCACACGACTGTAATAGGACGTGACGGTATACCGTTTGAAGTGCAGATAAGAACGCACGAGATGCATCATATCGCAGAATACGGAATTGCCGCCAACTGGAAATATAAAACGGGTGCTACCGCTTCTGCCGATATAGATAAAAAACTCCAGTGGATATCTGAATTTGTTGAAACGGAAAACGAAACGAAGGACCCCGAGGAATTTTTAAACGCTCTGAAAATAGATATTTTCCAGGACGAAGTTTTTGCATTTACTCCCAAAGGCGACGTTATCGCACTGCCCAACGGTGCTACCGTTATCGACTTTGCATATGCAATACACTCGGCTGTCGGAAATAAAATGACGGGCGCGAAGGTAAACGGAATGATAGTTAATATCGACCGTGAGCTTTCAAACGGTGAGATCGTTGAGATAATAACGTCGTCACAAACGAAAGGACCGAGCAGAGATTGGCTCAAAATAGTAAAAACGAGCGAAGCAAGAAACAAGATACGCCAATGGTTCAAGAAAGAACAGCGTAACGAGAATATTGCAATGGGCAAGGTCGAAATAGACCGTGAGTTCCAGAAGTTCGGCATTTGTACCGAAGCACAGAGAAATGATGTGCTTCTCAATGTCGCAAGGCGTGTCGGTATACAGGATATTGACGACTTGTACAATATCATAGGTTACGGCGGACTTACCGTTGCGAAAATATCAACAAAGCTCAAGGACGAGTTTGACAGAGTTGTAAAACCCGTTGCCAATGAAAAACCGAGCCTCGACGATATGGCGCAGGCAGGTAAGAAAAAAGTCAAGAAGTCAACAAGCGGCGTCATTATCGACGGCGTTGACGGATGTGTTGTCAAATTCTCAAAATGCTGCAGTCCGATTCCCGGTGATGCTATAATCGGATTTATCACAAAAGGCTTCGGAATATCTGTTCACAAAGCTGATTGCCCCAATATAAAAGCGCAGATCGAAAACCAAGAAAACAAAGACAGATTGGTAACGGCATCGTGGGAGACGGGGGCTTCAAGCGAAGGCGTGTTCGAAGCAACGATAAATGTCGTAGCGCATAATTCCATAAGCATCGTTGCCGACCTTACGACGGCTGTTGCCGAAATGCGTGTTTCGCTTCTGTCGATCAATATGCAAACCTTTGATTCCGAAATAACGATAAGCCTTACGATAGGCTGTAAAAATACAAATCATCTGTACCAGATAATGACGCGTCTTCGTGCTATAAAGGACGTTGAATCTGTATCGAGATAAGGATAAAAAATGAAAGCTGTAATACAAAGAGTAAACTATGCCTGCGTCAAGGTTGACGGTGAAACGGTAGGCGAATGTAAAAAAGGATATCTTGTGCTTTTGGGTGTCGGCAAGGGCGATGACGAAAGCACCGCAAGAAAGCTTTGCGACAAGATAGTTAAAATGCGTATATTCAAGGATGAAAACGGAAAGATAAATCTGTCTTTACCGCAGGTAGGCGGTGAAATGCTCGTCGTTTCGCAGTTTACGCTGTACGCAAACTGTACACACGGAAACAGACCTGAATTTTTAGCATCTGCCCCGCCCGATGAAGCAAACAGACTTTACGAATATTTCGTTTCATACGCAAAAACCCAGATAGAGAAAGTAAGTACGGGCGTGTTCGGTGCCGATATGAAGGTGTCGCTTGAAAATGACGGACCGTTTACAATATGCCTTGATACTGAATTGCTGAAATAAAAATGAAACTTATAATTGATAATAATTTAAGCAGATATTATCTGCAAACGCTGTGCCTTTTGTTTTTTCCGGGAGCAAAGTTTTCGGAATCCGAGGAGGTAACGGAAAAAACCCCCGTTGTGACCGTCACACTTGACCGTGAAGAAGACGGAGCAGTATGTACTGCCGCAATACGCATAGGTGAAAAAGAAGTAACGCGTTCACATAAAGAGATGTACGGCGAGCTTCCGAAAACGAAAACGGAAAATATGGCAGCAAACAAAGCGTTCTTTGATGCTGCAGAGGCGTTTTTCGGATATACTCCGCCGTGGGGAATACTCACGGGTGTTCGTCCAACGAAGATAGTTCTTGATTATCTCAACGAGGGAATGACGAAGGATCAGACGGTAAAGGAATTAAGACGTCAGTATTTGCTGTATCCAAAAAAGGCGATAATTGCTACGGATATAGCACGTAATGAACTAAAAATAATCAAAAAATATCCGCTTGATACGTGCTCTGTGTACATATCAATACCGTTTTGCCCGACGAGATGTTCTTATTGTTCGTTCGTAAGCTTTACAACGAAGAAGCTTTTGGCACTTATTCCCGCGTATCTTGAAGCACTTAAAGTTGAGCTTTCACTTATCGCAAGACAGATAAAGGAATCGGGCTTCAAGCTTAAAACGGTGTACATCGGCGGAGGAACGCCCACAACGCTTAACGAAGAACAACTTGAGGACCTGCTTGCATATATAGATGAGCTGTTCGATACGTCATCACTTGACGAGTTCACGCTTGAAGCAGGCAGACCGGATACGATAACCGAAAAGAAACTGCAAAGTGCATACAACCATAACGTAACGAGAATAAGCATAAATCCTCAATCGCTTAACAATTTCGTCCTGCAGGAAATAGACAGATGCCACACGGCTGAAATGTTTTTCAAAGCGTACGAAATGGCGAGAAAAAGCGGTATACCGTGTATAAATACCGACCTTATAATGGGACTTCCGACGGACGATATAGAATCGTATTCCGATACGCTTGAAAAAATAATCGAGCTTTCACCCGAAAATATCACCGCACATACATTTTGTGTAAAAAGAAGTGCGGATATATTGAAGGAGGAAGGACAGGATATATTTGCAAGGGAAAACTTTGAGGTATCAAAATGTGTTGACTATACGCAGATAATGACCAAAAAAGCGGGATATATTCCTTATTATATGTACAGACAGAAAAACGCAAAGGGCAATCTTGAAAACGTCGGATACTGCAAAAAAGGAACGGAAGGTATCTATAACATACTTATGATGGAGGAGATACATTCCATATTCTCCGCAGGTGCGGGTGCTGTTACGAAGCTCGTAGGTGAAAGAAACGTTAAGATAGAACGAATATTCAATCCCAAATATCCATATGAATATTTAGAGCAGGACAGATATGAGGTGTTCGAGCAAACGAAAAAGATAATGGAAGGCTTTTTCTCAAAACTGTAAAGAATGAAAGGACGGGGTAAATATGTATTTTCACGACCGTATATTCGCATCCGAAAAAGAAAAATTTGATTTTGTAAAGGAATGTGACCGCCGCTTTTTTGAAAATATAGAGAAAACGGCGGACGATATAGCAGACGATAAAAATATAAGATTTATATTGCTGTCGGGACCCACGTGTTCGGGAAAAACGTCAGCGACAAACGTCCTTATAAATACTCTTGAAAAAGACGGAAAAAATGTAATGAGTGTTTCCGTTGACGACTTTTTTAATGACTCGTACGAGCAAAAGGAAAAAGATGGAAAAGTGGATTTTGAATCCATAAACGCTATTGATTACGAGTTGTTTTGTAAGTGTACGGAAAGTCTGAAAAAAGGATATAAGACCGAAATACCGATATTTGATTTCGTTTTGGGAAGAAGAAACGGAAAAAGGGAAATAGATCCCGACGATAATACCATTATCATATTCGAGGGAATACAGGCAGTATATCCCGAAATAACGAGACTTTTTCACGAAGAATGTAAAAAAATATTCATCTGTGTCGATACCGATATGACGGCGTACGGAAACGTGTTTACAAAAAGGGAATTACGCTTCGGCAGAAGACTCGTTCGTGATTTTCTTTTCAGAGGAGCATCGCCCGAGCTTACGTTCAAGCTTTGGAAAGGCGTTGTTGAAAACGAAGATAAAAACATAACGCCTTATTCCGATAAGTCGGATATAAAAATAAATTCATTTATGCCGTATGAGGTAAACGTGTTAGCCCCTCTTGTAAAAGAGCTGCTTGCATCAGTCGGTGATGAGTCCGAATATAAAGCCGAGGCGGAAAGAATAATTAAAAAATATGAAAATATCCCCGAAATAAGCCGCGAATACGTGCCCGAGGATTCATTTTTCAGAGAATTTATAGGAAAGTGAAAAAACGAAAGGAATTTAAAAATGCGCCCCGAATACAGCGATTATAAAAAAAGTGCCGATTTTATACTGGAAAAAATAAAAATAACTCCCGACGTTGCGATCATCGCAGGTTCGGGACTCGGTGATATAGTAAATAAGATCAAATCTCCCACGGTGATAAAATACGCAGATATCCCCGGATTTCCAATATCAACGGTGTCGTACCAGGCAGGAGAGCTGTGGTGCGGATATATTGATGATAAAGCGGTCGTTGTTATGAACGGCAGATTTCATTATTACGAAGGCTGGGAAATGTATGAAACGGTATATCCGATATACGTTTTCAAGCTTATGGGAATTGAAAAGCTTATTGTGTCAAATGCATCGGGTGCGATAAACACATCGTTTGACGTAGGCGGCATAACGGTCGTGTACGACCATATAAAGCTGTGCGCGGAATCTCCCGTAAGAGGTAAGAATATACCCGAGTTCGGAAAAAGATTTTTCGATATGCAGACCGTGTATGATAAAGAATATATAAATATTGCAAAAAACGAAGCAAAAAAACTCGGTTTTGAATTAAAGGATGCAGTTTACGCATATATGACAGGACCTCAGTACGAAACACCCGCTGAAATAAAGATGCTCAAAACTATCGGCGCTGACGTCGTAGGTATGTCAACGGTCCCTGAAATGATAGCGGCGGCACATTGCGGTATGCGTGCGCTGTGTATTTCTGTCTGCACGAATATGGCGGCAGGAATTTCGGAGGAAAAACCCGACGAAGATGAAGTTGTAATAAATGCAGGAAAAGCGAAAGAACGCTTCGTAGGACTTATTACGAACGTGTTGAAAGAAATATAAAGGACGGAGTGCAAAATGATCATAATAGGCGAAAAACTCAATAGCTCAATTCCGAAAACAATGGCGGCATATGCAGAGGGAAACGAAGAATATCTGCTTGAGCTTATAAATAAAATGTCATCTTGCGGAGCTGATTATATAGACGTAAATACAGCTCTTTGCGAAGACGAAAAAGCGATGATGAAAAAAACTTTAAAGCTTGTTTGCGATAATTCAAACGCAGGCGTCGTGCTTGATTCACCCGATATGGAAGTTCTTAAAGAATGTGCGGAATGTCTGCCAAGCGGACGTGATATCATATTCAATTCCGTAAACACAACGGATGAAATGGCACAGCTTTTGCCCGTTATAAAAGAGAAAAACGCAAGCTTTATATGTATGCTTTCGCATAGCACGCTTGAAGAAAGAATGGCGTTTGCATCTGAAATAGTGAAGATAGCGGATGTCGAGGGAATATCGCGTGACAGAATACTTTTTGATATAGCCGTACAGTCAGCCGCAACGGACAGCGAAAGCGCACTTATATCCTTAAAAACGATAAAGGAAGTAAAGGAAGCTTTCACGGGCGTTATGACCGTGTGCGGACTTTCAAACGCATCGTTCGGACTGCCCAAGCGAATAAATATAAATTCCGCATATCTTACCTGTGCAATATATCAAGGACTTGATGCGGCGATAATGGATAATACAAATCCCGCATACCACCTCACGATAAGATCGGCAGAGGTCGTTTCCGGACGCGACGACTATTGTATGGAATACATAACGTATATAAGGGAAAACGCCTAAATGAATACACTTTTTGAAAAAATAACGGTCGTATTTGAAGACGGAACATATAAGGAAAATATATATGTAGCATACGAGGGTAAGGTCTTCACTTATATTGGTGATACTGCCCCTGAAGGACAGTATGACAGAAAAATAAACGGACAGGGAAAAATAATGATTCCGGGCCTTTATAACTGCCACACCCATACACCCATGACACATTTCAGAGGAATGGCAGAGGATCTTCCGCTTGACCGTTGGCTTCATGAGGCAATATTCCCCGCAGAGGATAAGCTTTGTGATGAGTCTGCGGCAATAGGTGCGCTGCTTTCCTGTGCTGAAATGATATCGGGCGGCGTTGTTTCAATGTCT